>PMSZ01000133.1:0-6333 GCA_003168235.1 Acidobacteriaceae bacterium | reverse complement strand
GGCTGGAGCGCTCCCGCATTCGTCTCGGTTGGGGGTGGAAGTTGGGGATTGCAGATCGGAGTCGAAGGCATCGACCTGGTTATGCTGGTTATGAACGACCGTGGCTTGCAGCATCTGCTCTCCAGCAAGTTCGAAATGACGGGTGAAGGGTCGGTAGCCGCGGGCCCAGTAGGCCGGCACACTTCCGCCGGAACCGACATATTGCTGAACACTGAAGTGCTGACCTACTCGCGCTCGAAAGGCGTTTTCGCCGGCTTGACGTTGGAAGGTGCGGTGGTGGAGCAGGACAACGACTCGACGCGCGCCATTTATGGCCGTCACATGACGTTCCGCAACATTCTCTCCGGCAAAGTACCGACTCCCCAGAGCGGAAACGCATTCGTGGCGGCAGTGTCCGAAGCCGGACACCAGGCGCATATCGCGGAAGCCAGAGAAGACAACAAGTAAGTTTCATAGCACCTGCGAATTTGACCATTGACCATTGACCATTGATTTCCGCTGACCGAGATCGCTCCAGATTTCGGTCAGCTTTTATAACTTCCGTTGGGTGAAGTCAACGTTAGTTCGCGTCACATCAGTTGGCGTGACATCGCGTCTCTGCCCTCCCGCGTGCGAATCGAACTTTTTCAACAGCACGCAATCCCATTCCTTCCCTAGGATCCAATACAGACGAACCGCCAACTTCCGCACCATGGCGACTTTAGCGATCTTCCGTCCTCGCCGCAGCGCCGCTTCCGAGCTGGGGTGTATCAGAGGAACTTGCCCCGACATGCGACAATCTTCTGAAGAACGACGCTGAATTGCTGTTTCCAAGTCGGCGTCGCACCATGGAGTACCATGCCAAATACTTCGAAACATTTGGAGCCACGCTGGCCTGCGATACTCGCTCTGCTTGCGGTGGGCGGATTGCGCTTTTCTCTGCCTGAATCGTTGTCAGCGGGACCGGACTGGCTGCTCATCGTCGTCCTCGGCGTGCTGCTGATACCTACAACGTGGGCACGCCAGCGCGGTAAAGATAGTCTCAATAAATTCTTGGGTTATCTGCTTAGCTCCATCGTGACTGTGGACATGATCTGGTCGCTTGGACTCCTTGTCGCGGGGCTGCCATCGCATCGACAGACTCCCCAGGAACTGTTGCGTTCCGCAACTGCCCTGTGGATTACAAACATCCTCGTGTTTGCCTCCTGGTATTGGCGTTTGGATGCAGGTGGCCCTCGCGAGCGTGAGTTGCGCGGCGTACATACCGATGGAGCATTCCTTTTTCCCCAGATGACTCTCGATCAGCGAGCCAAGCGCGAGATGGGAGAGCAATGCTGGAGTCCAGGCTTTGTGGATTACCTTTTCCTCGCGTTCAATACCAGCACAGCATTTTCACCAACGGACTCTCCCGTCTTATCAACATGGGCCAAACTCCTGATGATGGTTCAAGCGCTCATTTCATTGACTACAGTGGCTCTGCTGGCGGCGCGGGCGGTAAATATTCTCTAGGACTGGCTGACTGCGCGGCATCCTGACGGCTCTTAAATGCTTCTTCCGATTTCGCCACGATCCATGGTCGCCGCAAAATTTTAGCCACATCACAGGCCAAGTCATTCTCCTGCAAGGACTTGGCCTTTGAGCTTCGAGCAAACATTTGACAAATAAGTGATACCTTCCCAGAACCGATTTGAACTAAACTCCGGCAGTTCGCTCTTGTAAAGTTCGTGTTCTGCCCAGGAGGATCGAATCCATGAAGTCACTTCTCGTTTGCGCTGCATTCATCGCGGTCGCGATATCCGCTTTCGCACAGCCGCCTGCCCTCACTCAACTCTTCGCGTTTTATTGCACTCCCAACTATGAGACTTGTCCCAATGGCTTTCAACCGGGTCCGGGCCCGATCCAACTCGCAGACGGCAATTTGTATGGCGCCACCGCGTACAGCGCTTCGGGCAACGGTGGAGGCACGGTATGGCAAGCGAATCTGTCTGGCGACGTCAATACCCTGTATAACTTCGCGCCCAATGGTTCGGGACAATATCCCAACGGCGAGGTTCCTGCGAATGGCTTGGTAGCAGGCGCTGACGGCAATCTCTATGGCGTAACCGCATTAGGCGGGGCCAATGACGACGGTGTCTTCTATCGCCTCACAACCGGCGGAACCCAGCAAGTTCTGTACAGCTTCTGTTCGCTCTCCGGCTGTCCCGATCTGGCTCTTCCCGTTGTTCTCGGCGGAGACGGCAATTTCTATGGCATCACCCCGGAGTTTGTGTTTCAACTCACGCCCGAAGGCGTCTGGAGCCAGTTCTACAACTTCCACCTCCCCTCGAGTGAGGGCATCCTGCTCATCGCCGGCACCGACGGCAATCTGTATGGAATCGGGGCCTCCTTCGAGCCCAAAGTCAGGGAAAGCATTTTCCGTTTGACTACGGGCGGCGTGTATACCACTGTTCACACCTTCGCCAAGAATGACGGAGCCACCGTCCTGACCCAAAGTTCGAACGGCACGCTCTATGGAGTTTTCGGCGGCCTCAAGAGCGGGATTTTTCAAATTAGTACGGCTGGAAAGTACAAAGTCCTCCAAAAAACACCTGAGGGCGCGTACCCCCCTACCCTGCTGGTTGAGGGTTCCGATGGCAATCTGTACGGCCTGATCAACAACACTCAAAAAGCGAACTATCCCGGCGCTGTATTCGCAATTAGTCCCAAGGGGAAGACCATTTTCAGCGAGGAACTCAATTGCGATACGGTTGGCTGTGAGCCCGAGAGCCTGATCGAAGCAAGCGATGGCAATTTCTATGGCCTGACACCTGTAGGTGGAACCGTGGAACCGGGAGATATTCAGAACGGTACGATCTTCAAGGTGGCCACAGGGCTGAAGGAGCGGTAGCCTGCGAGCAATCCGGTTTCTGAAATGAGTTACGCCAAGTAATCCAGAAGGTGAGAGATCCCCTCTCTCACCTCTCTTCATCCACCCAGGCATCCCCGGAGCTCGATCAAACCCCCCGGCAGCCTGATTTCACAAACCGGCATATCGCTCACATCCATCTCACAGGCTAAACGACTGATGAGTAAATCATTACCTCCGCTTACGGTAGTGCGAACAATTGCTATTGGCAGGTTGACTTTGCCGATACACTGTTTCAAACATGGTTGGCTAGAACGGACTTTGAACGTCTTCCATTCGCCCTTCGGATATGTCACCAGTTGAGCCGGGTAATTCGGAAAGCGAGCGCCTGAATGAGAGTTCCTCGGGCTTCAGCGACTCCAAGTTAGCTGCGCGTTTACATGTGAGTTTCGGGCTCTATGAGTTCAACTCGCAAACCCACGAACTTCTTAAGGGAGGCTTGAGGCTCAAGATTCCGCGCCAGTCATTTCAGATTCTGGCCATGCTCCTCGAAAAACCAGGCGAAGTTGTTTCGCGCGAGGATCTGAGACGAAAGTTGTGGCCGGGCGACGTCTTCGTCAATTTCGAAGCGAGCCTCAATAGCGCCGTGCAAAGGCTACGAAGCGCACTGCAGGATAATTCTCTCGAACCCCGCTACATCGAAACCTTACCCAAAATAGGTTATCGCTTTATATCTAGCGTTGAATCGCGGACTCCGGTCTCCGATGAAGCGCCGCAAAGCGCTGCGACGTTGGAGTCCGCCGAGATCCCATCCGTCGACATCGCCCCCACCGAGTTTTCGACCGTGCCACCGGGAAAGGGTCGCAATTGGCCATACTGGGGTGCAGCAGCGGTCCTGGTTCTGGCTCTATTCGTCGCATATCCTGGGTATCGTTATAGCCGTCGAAGTCAGCACGTGCCAACCGCGCAAGCTCAACCGGCGACGGTCGTTCCCTCGAGTCTCACACGCCGATCGGTAGCCGTGATGGGTTTCACAAACGTCTCCGGAAATGTGCGAGATGTATGGTTGTCGACCGCATTTACTGAGATGCTGGCGACGGAATTGGCTGCGGGCGACCAGCTCCGAACCGTGGCCGCCGAGGATGTTACGCGGGCGAAGCATGAACTGGGTCTCGCTGATGAAGACAGCTACGCTCGCCATAGCCTGACCAAGATTCATAAGGATCTGGGTTGCGAGTATGTCGTTGCAGGCTCGTACCTCGCCATCGGAGATGCAGGCAATGGACAGCTTCGCCTCGATGCTCGTGTGCAGGACGCAGTGACGGGGGATACGGTTGCCAGCGTGGCCGTCGTCGGCTCGCAGTCGAGCCTGTTCGACCTGGCGTCTCGGGCTGGCGAACAACTGCGGGCAAAAATGGGTGTTGGCACGCTGACCTCAAGCGAGGCGGAAGAGGTTAAACTCGCGCTGCCCTCTAATCCAGAAGCAGCCCGGCTCTACTCCGACGGACTCGCTAAATTGCGGCTCTACGACGATGTCGCGGCCGGCGATCTCCTGGAAAGAGTCATCCGTTTGCAGCCTGAATATTCGCCTGCGTATTCAGCCTTGGCGACCGCATGGTCCGAACTCGGGTACGACGCGAAAGCCGCAATCGCGGCGCGAAAAGCAATGGACTTGGCGCAAAATCTACCGCAACAAGCGCGCCTGCAAGCCGAAGCACGTTATCACGAAATGAACGGAGACTGGACGCAGGCAATTGAAGTCTATTACCGCCTGCAGAGATCGTACCCCGACAATCTTGACTACGGTTTGAACCTCGCCGCAGCGCAAGATGCGATGGGGAAGAGCACTGACGCAGCCGTGACTCTTGCCGCTTTGCGAAGGCCGCCCTCTCCGGAGCGCGATGATCCCCGAATCGACCTTACGGAAGCCAGAATTGCCAGCAACCTCGGAGAGTACCAACGAGAGCAAACGTTAGCCGATAGTGCGGCCAGGAAAGCGGAAATCAATGGGGCAAACCTGTTGCTGGCACGTGCGAAGCTGGTTGGCGGATCTGCTTCGTTTTCTCTTGGAAACCTTAGCAGCGCAGTGGAAGCCGACACCAAAGCCCAGCGCATGTTCGCCGAATCAGGTGATTTGGGTAGATCAGCCCTCGCCTCAATGAACATTGGTGGTGTCTTAGCGACACAAGGCGATATTAACGGCGCCAAGCATAGCATCGAACGAGCGCTGACCGTGTTCCGCAAACAGGGTGACCAATCCCGTGTGGCATCCGCGCTCTCAAACCTCGGCTCGATGTATGAGATCGAGGGCGACCTGCCAAGAGCGGAAAATCTTTTCCGCGAGGCAGTCGCCATCTTTACTAAATTAAACCGGATGAACCAACGCGACGCGGTGACCTGCAACCTCGCCGAGTTGCTTCAGCAGCGTGGGAAGCTTCGCGAAGCAAAAGACATGCTGGAGCCGTACGCGCAACATCTTCGTAACGAAGCGAACAATTCAATTCTCGGGACTGCCCTGCAAACCCTCGGCTCGATTACTGAAACACAGGGAGATCTGACAACTGCATTGGGGATGTACCGAGAAGCAGTTACACGCCTCAAACAGACGGGCGCCACGACGGACTATACGGACGCTGAGCGGTCTCTAGGCAGGGCATACTTAAGGGAAGGAGATTTCGTCAGCGCGAAGCAAACCCTTTCTGAAGCGCTTTCGCTGGATCGTCAAACTGGCGCCAAGACTGACACAGCCTGGGATCAGGTTGAACTCGCGGAAGTTTCATTGGTGCAGGCAGGAACAGTGGACCAGGATACACTTCGGTCCGCGATCGACGATTTTCGATCACACAGAGTGATCGACGGTGAAATCGAAGCGGAGATCGTGCTGGCACGCGAGAACATTCAACAGGGAAAAACTGCCGAAGCCGCCAAGATGCTGGGACAAACCACTATTCTTTCGACTAAGAGCTACGATCCGACAGTCCGCTTCGATGTCGCACTGGCCAACGCCCAACTTCAAGCTGCACAGCATCGTTTTGACTACGCAAGGCGCATGCTTCGACCAGCGATCGAGAAGGCCATGGCCGTGGATTGCGTACGTTGTCAGCTCGAAGCACGCCTGGAACTAGGCGAGATCGAGATCGGGGCTGGAAACACGGAACGCGGACGCGCCCAATTGCATGAACTTGGCGACGAAGCCCGCAGAAAGGGATTCGGCCTGATTGCCGAGCGAGCTGCCGCCGACAGTGTCCGTACAGCGGTTCCGCCCGAACGAGCCACAGAAAAACATTCTCTTCCCCGATGAGTCAGCGGCTGCGGCTCTGAAGCTTGCTCCGGCAAGTCCGGGGGCGAGTGTACCGATCCGGCGTTCCGTCGAACTAATCCGCTGTGCTACGGACTGGCCCAGCACCATAGCCAACGTCACGCTGCTTCCCGCCCATCCACAGTCGCAGCCGGTCGAACTCCAAATAGACGACCGGCGTGGTATAGAGCGTGAGCAACTGACTCAGGAT
>PMSZ01000072.1 GCA_003168235.1 Acidobacteriaceae bacterium | reverse complement strand
CGCCTTCCTTGCCGACTTCCCGGTAGCAATCCTCACGGAGACAAGTTTGACCTATGCGAGCCTAAAGGGCGCAACGTTTGAGGCCGGATTCGAGGATTCGCCCAAAGACAAATACGGCGAGATTGGTACAGACATCCGGAACACCGCAATAACCCGCAGTGACTTCTGGTTCGCAAACCTTGACTACGCCAACTTTCGCGGGGCAAGCCTCTACGAGTCACAATTCAACGGCGCTAGTTTGCAAAATGTGGATTTCTCCAATGCCACACTCAAAAGCACTGATTTCAACGAAGCGGATATGAGAGGATCAAAATTCAAAAACGCAAGGTTTGCGCTCTTGAAAGACGATGAGTTGAATGAGGCCCTAAAGAGTGGAGGTGATACGGTGGGGGGCCATGTTTGCTCGAATTGCTCGGGAGGAAGTTTTATTGAAGCCGACTTAAGGGGCGCCGATTTTGAGGGAGCCCAAGTTGACCAGATTGTTCTTACATCGGCGGATCTTCGAGGTGCAAACCTGAAAGGCCTGATAGGATGGCGGAATATTGCGAGCTTGAAAGGCGCCAACGTGTTTGGCGTACAGAATGCGCCAGATGGATTCTTGGAGTGGGCGAAGGCGGAGATGGGTGCTGTCTCTGAGCAAGACGACGAGAAATGGGGTAAGCTGCGAGGCTTTCCGAACGGAAAAGCCCATTTAGAGGAGCCTTTTAGAAGATCAATAAAGTATCATCCTGAGCTTCACCGTCAGCCAGACTGACGGCAATCCACTTCGACGAAATGCGCTCAATGGTCTTGCGGCTGTGCCCGACTTGCCACTTTCGGCGTCAATTCAGGAGCCTCTGGAATCGATTCACACAGACCGACTTCTCGTTACTTTCCCGGATGTCCCGCCATCTGGGAGCTCAGCGCAGAATCCCGATGGAAGAGAAGCTACGGCAGGTCCGCGAAGGATGGGGTCCCAAGCAGTTACTTTGGGTTAAGCTGACGCGCCCGAACTAGCCTCACTCACTGCTAACCCTAGATATCATTGCATCAGATTTACTTTCGGCTCACTTCCGGTCGGAGCGGTTTGTTGCCCGAGCATGATGACGCGTCTCGATTCAAATTCGTTGGACAGTAAAGGGAATCTTCTTGGCCCACTGCACAGAATCCGAATTGTTTTGGGCCTGAGCTTTCTCGCAGCCTGCGCATTCTCCTGGTTTAACTACCTGGGCGACAAACAGTGGCATTATCAACACCCTGGAGACTCCGGCGCATTTGTGATTCCGCTGTGGATGACGGCCGTGCGGATTGCACTGGTGCTGGCGCCCTTTGTCCTCTGTGCCGTGCTGCTCTCAACCCGCAACGAGCATTCCCAAGCCGCCGGAGCCGGTATCGCGGTTGTACTCTTCTCCTCAGGGTTGTTCGTTGGCGTCGCTGCCCTGCTAGGTTTGTTTTTTCGGTTCTACCCAGATCCTTACGCCGGGCAAGACCTTGCAGCAGTTCTCACGTTTCTTGCTTGCAGTGTCTGGATTGTGGTTTCAGCCTTCCGGATTGGCAAGGTAAGCTCGGGCGTGTTCTTCCTGACGCTCGTCGTCACGGCGACCTGCCTGACTTGGGGAAAGCACGTCTTGGACGCGACGGAATACACGCTGGGCCGGCAACACGAACAGCAGAAAGGCCAAGCCGCTATCGAGTTGTATACCCCGGTCGTGCAGGCCCAGCACGTCCTTGCCTCGCTCGCCGGATGCTTGATTCTGAACCAATCGCTGCATCCTCAGTCCGGGTATCCGTCTTCGCTTGATACCCTTCCGCCAAACTGGTCCTGCGAAACCAAATTCGCAGCCAAGGCGGTACAGGATTATTCGCTGAGCTACATTCCTGTGACGGATGCAAGCGGGCGCGTAGCGGATTTTCATTTGATCGCAATGCCCGGTAAGGTTGTTCGTGGTCACTATCCATTGACCGTCGACAGCCACGGCGTCCTGTTTTCCGAGGTTATGTGGGGATATTCAAGCTCATTTATTCGAGCCGCAACCTCCGAAGCCAGAGACTCGGAAATTCTGGAGTTAAAGCGGAATCTTGATAGCTACATGCAACATAATGCGCCCGGAACCACGCCCGATGCGCTCACCGCTGAGATGATTGGCGAGAGCTACGGCTCTCAAGTTCCCATCATCGAGCCAGATGGGAAACGCTTGGAAATTAAGAACCACGTTTTTCGTTATCTCGGCCCGAAACCAGGGCATGGGTCTTCCTTCGCACTCTCGGTGCAATGTCAGAGCTAAGGACAGAATTGTTTGAGAAGCTACTTCCTCGATTATGACGGCGTCCTGCATGCGACCGGAGAGCCGCGGGAAGCAACCGCCGACGACCCACCGGCTCTGGAATGTGAGTCAAGCGATTCTGTATGCAAAGGCGTCGTCTGGCCTGTTCCTTAAAGAATCGCCGGAAGTTGCCTGTCAGGGAGCAATGGACATTTCGGAAGTTGTCATCGGTTGCGGATTAGTCCCCTGAAACGCGCTTGCATCCATGGATCTTGATCCGCGATAGTCGGTGGCAAGGTTTTGTCATCCCGCACCACGTTTTTCCGTCACGCCGTTTCACTTATTTGGTATCATCTCGTGGCGTACCGGAGATGCCAGCTTTTTCTTTCCCGCTCACACACCCCAAGGAGACCCTCATGGCACGAGTCACCGGAATCGGCGGCGTCTTCCTCAAAGCCCGCGACCCCAAAGCCCTCGCCGCCTGGTACGCCCAGCATCTTGGCATCCAGCTTGCCGACTACGGCGGAGCCACCCTCCTCTGGTCCGACGAAGTCCCCGCCGGCACGGGCCAAACCGCGTGGATGCTCTTCCCCGACACCAGCAAGCACTTCGGCGACCCCGCCCAGCGCGCCATGATCAACTACCGCGTCGACGACCTTGAGGCCTTGCTCACCAAGCTTCGCGCCGCCAACATCCCCATCGACCCCAAGCAGGAATCCGCCTCCTACGGCCACTTCGCCTGGATCACCGACCCCGAGGGCAACCGCGTCGAACTCTGGCAGCCTCTCGTCGATACACCGTAAGTAAAAAGGCCTCTGGCCCTAGCTCGCGATTTGGCCTAAGTAGTGTCCGAGCCGATTTTCTACATCCCCCGGCTTGTGGAAGCCGCGCGCCATCAGCGCCTTGATCCCCTCCTGGGCGGCAGGTCGCCCGAGCGAAGCGATGCACGCATCCCACCCGGCGCCGAGCTCAACGTCCGGCGGCAGGCTGGTGTTGACAAGGCGCTTGGTCTGGGCGATCGCCCATTTGTCGAACTTGGCGATCCGCGTTGCGAGCGTCTCGACGAACGCATCCAGCTCGGCGTCGGGCAGGGCGCGATTGATGTAGCCATAGGCTTCGGCCTGCTCTGCTTTGATGTCTTCCGAGCTCAAGAGCACCTCGAGCGCGCGGTTTCGGCCGATGAGCCGAGGAAGCCGGGCCATGGGGCCGC
>PMSZ01000140.1 GCA_003168235.1 Acidobacteriaceae bacterium | reverse complement strand
TCCCAGTTCGTGAAGACGGTAGGCAGCGCCGAGCCCGGTCGGCCCCGCTCCGATGATGACAACTCTCTTGCTCGCCATAGATTTTAGTCTTGGATTTGGCTCAAATCGGACATCGGCAGCATGCAAAATTAGTGAAAAATCTTGGGGAGTTGACTGGATTGTACCATACGGTTTTTACCGCTTTTGAGTGCCCGAAGTAACCTCGGCGCTACCCTTAACTCATTGAAAGCCAGCGCTCTAGGGCTTGTTTGTGGAACTAGAAGCAGGTTGCGGCGATGGTCTGCAGCGATGTGACGTTGAGGCGGTTCAGACTGCCTTGCTTGATCAGAACACCTTTCGCCGCTACTTTCTTTCCTTCTTGACTGGCAGGATTGAAAACGCCAACACCGAGCAGTTCGTATCGTTGGCTGGCAAGGGGCGTGGCCGATGCGGCCGCCAGTTCGGCGGATGACGTACCTTGCGTTTTGGACATGATGGGCTCGCTGGCATGGGTCAGAACCCATGCGTCGGATGCGGCTGGGGCTTCGTTCAGGCAGCCAACCACTTCGACGATCGGCAGGATGTTCGGCGGTGCTGCTTTGGTCAAGTCATGGTCGTCGATGGTGTATTGGATAAACGGGGTAAACATTTCATCCCAGCTCTGGTTTTCTTCGCGGAAGTGGACTTCGCTCTCCGGTCCGGGACTGTGACCCACGTCGGACGCGTCGTGCTGGTGGTGGTGCATGAGATTTTCGTTCTTCAGCGAATTATCGTAATGGGCGGTGACGATCAGCTTTCCGCCTGCCGGCAAGTGGAGCGGTGTTTCCAGTTCGTAGGCCAGCTGCCAGTGGAAATCGTATTTCGGGACGGTGAGCAGCGTTTCTTCCCGGCCGTCGGGATAGACGACGGCATACTTGAAATCCTTGCCCCGCAAATGTGCGTGGGGCTGTAATTGGTAAATCGTGATGGGCTCGGTGTAGGCGGTGATCCCGACTAATTCGTAATTCTCGGCGAAAGGCGGAATAGGCGGAATCGCAACGTTCGTGCCCTCGGCTTTTTCTCCCGGAGCATCGGTCAGCAACTGATGACCGTCGGCGATGATGGTTTCTCCTGAAGCGGGCACGCGAAACAATTGATGTTTCGGCGGGTCGGGCCTGAACCAGAACGCGACCTGTGTATGGTCTTTTTCCGGCTGTCCGATGGCCTGGTAGTGGATATTGAAATTCAGATACAGGTTCTCGCCGCCTTTCAGCAGCTTCGCACTGTCGTCGCCGTATATCTCGATGGTGGTTCCCGGTGTGTACACGCCCAGCATGTCATGCACGGCAGGATTTGCCGGAGTTCCGACGGCAAAATGAGTTGACTTCAGCCCATTGGGAAAGCCCAGCTTGCGCGCTACTTGTTGGAGATTGTCAATATTCTCGGGCGTCACTCCGGGGGCTAGCTCAACTTCGGTGATGGCCATGTGGTGCACGACGGCGCCGTTTCCGGGAAGCACCTGCATGGCGGTGACCCACTTATCGGTTGTGAACGGAACTTTGATCAGACGCCGGATGTAAGGAATTTCGGCTTGCGCGGAAACGTCGAACTCCGGCATAGAGATGACAAGGTCGGGCGCAAGTCCCTTGGGATGCAGCCATCCTTTCGGAAAGCTTGGCGGGGGCGGCAGATCGGCATCGCGCCCTTTGGGCGCACCGGCATCGACCCAGGCAATCAGCGTGTCGATTTCCTGCTGGGTGAGGCGCGGGTCGTTGCGAAACTTCACGCTTCGATTGGGATCGGCCGGCCACGGCGGCATCTCCCGGCGCAGGACTTGTTGCTTGATCGAATCGGCCCAGGGCCGGGTGGTTTCGTAGGAAAGCAGCGACACCGCCGATCCAATTTGGCCGGGGCGATGACAATTTGCGCAGTGCTTGAAGAGAATCGGCGCAACTTCTTTACTGAAGGTGGGCGCTGGAGAATCGGCGGCGAAGGCTACGGGAAAGAAAGCCAGAATAATGACTGCATAAACAATGACTGCGCCAGGGATCTGCCTTAACCGGATGATTCTGCTCCTTGGATAATTTTCCCTCACAATTACCCGCTATTGTACCGATTTCATGGCCATTTCGTGCCTAGGATAGACGGTAGCTCCCGAGCGGCGCGGTGATTCACCCCGCCCGTTGCGGTCGTTTGAGATCAAGTGTGGATCGGGCAAGTTCGCTGTTGGCTGCGTAAGCTCCAAGAACCTTGCCTTTGCCGCCAAATCGTTGTAAATTCAGCAATAGAGTTGGAAGGCCGATCCTCTCCCGATCCAACAAATCCCAGTTCAGGCAAGCCTCGGAGTGAACATGCCCTCTAGTAAGCTCATCGGGAAACGCCACCGTTTCCAGACCCTGGCATTTGGCCGAACTTCTGCGCCCGATCTGCGCTGTGCGCTCGCGCTCGTTCGCCGGTTCGCCNNGCCAGACGCCTGTTCTGACGCAGCACTATGACAATGCGCGTACCGGACAAAACCTTACGGAAACCGTCCTGACTCCGGCGAATGTCAATTCGACGCAATTCGGAAAACTCTTCACGCAGGCGCTCGATGGACAGATGCCGGCGCAGCCGCTGTATGTTCCGGGCGTTTTGATTCCGGCAACGAACTCCACCCACAACGTCGTTTATGTTGCGACCATGCACGACAGCGTTTATGCCTTCGACGCCGACAGCAATCAGGGAAGCGACGCCTCTCCGCTGTGGTACGTAAATTTTCTCGATCCCGCCAACGGCATCACCAGCGTTCCGGAGACCGATGAGTTCTGCAAGAGCGATTACACCGAGTTCGGGATCCAGGGCACTCCGGTTATCGACACAACGCGAAACGCTATCTACGTGCTGGCCGTGACCAAGGAAAATGGCGCTTATGTTCACCGGCTCCATGCCCTGAATTTGGGCACGGGCGCGGAGATGTTCGGCGGACCGACGGTTATCACGGGATCGGTCACGATCGATAACCAGCTTTACACCTTCATCGACAAATACCAGCAGGAACGCCCAGCGCTACTGGAGCAGGATGGCGTCATCTACATTGGCTTCGGAGGCCCGGGATGTAACGTCAAGACCGAAAACGGCTGGGTCATGGCGTATGACGGTGGAACGCTGCAGCAGGTTGGGGTATTTGACGCTTCTCCCGATGTCATGGCCTCGGCGGTCTGGTTGTCGGGAGCGGGATTGGCGGGCGACGGGAACGGCAACATCTACGCCAATACGGGCGACGGTTTATTTGATGCGAATGAGGGCGGAAGCCATTATGGAGACAGCGTCCTGAAGTTCAATCAGGGCGACGGCGTCATGAACCTGGTGGACTCGTTCACTCCCTACAACCAGCGCTATTTTCAGCTCCACGATCTCGACGTGAGTTCGGGCGGAATTACGCTCTTGCCCCCGGTGCCGGAGGGCAACTTCGCGGTCGCGGTCGATAAGAACGGAACGATTTACCTGCTGAACCAGGATGCACTGGGCGGGTACGACGAAGCGGGCGACAGCCAGATTCCGCAGGAACTGGACGCGCCTGTGCTGGGACAAGTTCACGCCGGACTGACTTACTGGAACAACACTGTTTATCTCGGAGCCTATGACACTCCGGTGCTCGCTTACGCGTTTGCCAATGGGCAACTTTCACTGACCCCGACCTCGCAAACTCCAGCCGCCACTTCGCATCCGCAAGGTGGGATTGTCTCCTCGAATGGCGCGACAGCTGGAATCTTCTGGTATGTGTCGGTTCCGACGAGCATCCTTTTTGCTTTCGACGCCACCAATCTCGCCAACGAGTTTTACAACAGTTCCATGGCGGCAGGAAAGCGCGACGCCCTGGGTTCCTCGGTCCATTTCGAAATGCCCATCGTTGCCGACGGCAGGGTCTACGTTAATGGCAAGACCGAGCTGGCCGTGTTTGGCTTGCTGCCCGATCTCGTGGCCGCAGCCGGCAACAACCAGTCTGGGCAGGCGGGGACAGAGCTGCCGATCGCTTTACAAGCGGCTATCCAGGATCCCTACACCGGGCCGATTCAGCAGGCAGGCGTTCCGGTAACTTTCGCCGCCGTCGGCAAAGTGGGTTCGTTCTCGAACGCTCACGCCACGACGAACAGCTCGGGAATCGCCAGCACTTCGTACACTCTGCCCAACCAACCCGGCACCTACACGATCACTGCGTCCAGTACCGGTTATGCGCCTGCAACCTTCACGGTCACGGCAACGGCGGGCACGCCCTCAACAGTTTCGATCTCTTCTGGAAATTCGCAGAAGACGCCGGTCGAAACCCAGTTAGCACTTCCGCTGGCAGTTAAAGTAAGAGACGCCGGGGGGAACGGACTGGGCGGAGTGCAAGTAGCGTTTTCCGATGGAGGAGCCGGTGGAATCGTGGGCTCCCCGACCGCAACGACTAACTCGGCGGGCATCGCCAACACCACCTACTCGGCTGGGACGGTTGCGGGCATGGTCGACATTACGGGCACGGTTACGGGATTGACTCCGGCGACGTTCAAAGAAACGGTGCTGGCCGGGCCGGCAACGTCTCTTGGGATTTATTCGGGCAACAATCAGACGGTAAAGCCAGGAGTGCCGGCTCCGAAAGAGTTGGAAGTGCTGATTACGGACCAATACGGCAATCCGGCGTCGGGCATTTCGGTGAGCTTCTCCGACGGCGGCGCTGGAGGCAGCTTTTCGGAG
>PMSZ01000246.1 GCA_003168235.1 Acidobacteriaceae bacterium | reverse complement strand
TCCATTTCCGTCAGCCCAGATACCATCCAGCAGGGTCAATCGGCCACTCTGACCTGGCAGACCACGAACGCCACCGACGTCTCCATCGATGGCATCGGCGCGGTTCAAGCCAACGGGTCGCAGCAGGTCAGCCCCACCGACTCCACCACCTATCACCTCACGGCCAAAGGCGCCGGCGGTACTCAAGATGCCACTACGCGTCTCACGGTCACGCCTCCGCCGGTCGTCCAAACTTCGACTCCTTTGCCTACGGATGAAGACCTGTTCGGCCAGACCGTCAAGGACGTTTATTTCGACTACGACAAGTCCGATGTTCGCGCCGATCAGCAGGCTGCCGTGCAGAGCGACGCGCAGTTCCTCACCCAGCACTCCAACATCAACTTCACCATAGAAGGGCACTGCGACGACCGCGGCTCCACCGAGTACAACCTGGCTCTGGGCGACCAGCGGGCCAACACGGTGAAGAATGCCTTGGTCACGGCTGGAATCGGCGCCGCTCGCATCAAGACCATCAGTTACGGCAAGGAAAAGCCGTTCTGCGTGGAAGACAACGAAGCCTGTTGGCAGCAGAACCGCCGCGGCCACTTCGTATATGAGAAATAGCTGCATGGCACGCGCACGCAGCGTGCGTACAGTAGATAAACGACTGGCGCGGACAGCAATGTCAAAATCCGCGCCAAGCCAAACTTGAGATTTGCAGAGATCTACCAAGGTCAACTATGAAATCAATTCGCATGTTACTCGCACTCGTGTTGTTCTCGGCGCTTTTCGTCGGGCTGTCGATCTCTCCCGCATATGCCGTCAACAAAGACATGGTCGAACTGCAAACGCAGATCACGGCGCTGCAACAGCAGATGACGCAGATGAAGCAGTCTTTCGACGAGCGCATGGGCGTCATGCGAAACCTGCTCGAGGCCAACACCGACGCTGCCAACAAAGTGAGCGCCGCGATCAACAGCCTGCAGGCTTCGATCAATAAACAGCAGGAGGATCGCTCGGGCCAGGTCGACCAGATCTCAGGCCAAATTCAGGCACTCAACGACACCATGGACGAACTCAAGGTTCGCCTCGCCAAGCTGAGCAAGCAATTCGAGGACATGCAGGTGGCGCAGCAGTCCATGGCTGCGCAGCAGACGGCAGCACAACAAAAGGCTCAGGAGATCGCGTCGGCTCCTCCTCCAGATGTGCTTTACCAGAACGCGTTGCGCGACTACAACGGCGGCAATAACGATCTCGCCACGCAGGAATTTAACGACTACATCAAGTTTTACCCGAATACCGATCTGGCTGGGAACGCGTATTTCTATCTGGCGGAAATCCAATACAAAGCTGGCGACTACCAGAAGGCAGTCGCGAGCTACGAACTCGTACTGCAGAATTTTCCCAGCGGAAACAAGGCTGCCTCAGCGCAGCTCAAGAAAGGACTCGCGCTGATCGAACTGGGAAAGCAAGACGATGGCATCCAGGAGTTGAAGCACGTCGTCCAGCGCTATCCTCGAACTCCCGAAGCAACCCAAGCTCACGACAAACTGCGCAAGCTGGGAGCGGTAACGACAACAAAAAGTCGATAACACGCAGCCAACTCGGCCCTACGGATGCGCCTCGGACTTCGGCACGACAACGCCGCCCTCAATCTTCGGAATTCCGAAATGGCCGCCTAGATGTGCCACGTCCATCGGACTGATCGATCCCGATACTACGACAAAGTTCACTTCGTTCGACTTGGCCTGCAACACCGCAACGTTGCTGATCGCGTTATTCTCCAGTCGGACCCACAGATCAGTCTCGCCTGCGCCGCCATCTTTCTCATGCTTGTTCATCAGCTGTTTCCATCCCGCGGCCTGATACTCGGTTCTCACCGAATTGAGCGTCTCCGGATCGTAGGTCCAGGTCCGCGGAAAACGGTAGCTGCGGACTGAGACCGCATTTACACCCGCAATCACGCGCTGTAAGTCTTCGTCGCCGCTATCAAGTTTGGAAGCAAACACCAGCATGGAGTGGTCCAGAGTGAACTCGGTTTTCGAAGATGCGCCTTGACGCAAGGCCTCCACCCCGCGCGGAGTCCAATCGTTGGACTGGGATTGGGACTGGGACTGCGACTGTGATCGCGGCGGCGCCGGGGGCTGCTGCTGCGCATCGCTCAGCGCAAGCAGGGCGAGACCTATCAAGATCAGGAAGCCAATTCGAAAAACCTTCATAGAGTGATTCGCCTCAGTCGTTAGTCAGTCGTTGGTCAGTCGCTAGAGAGAACGCAAGACGAGGAAGCTCCGAACCTGTAAGCGCCCCATGCCGGTTAAGAACCCGCGGCGCGCAAAATAGTTGCACGCTTGCCCTTGCAGTTCCATTCAGATTACGTCGGCGGCGGCTTTTTCTGCCATCACCACGCCGCTCGGCCGCAGCGTGACCCAGTCGGTCTGCACGCGGTCCCATCCCTGAATGAGGAAGCCGTAGGAATCGAAAAGCTGACGGATCTGAGTTCGCTGCCAGCCGGCGATGTCTTCCAGAATCGGAACCAGCGTTGCCAGCGCATTCTCACTCAATACCGTACGCTTGGCGATCTGCGCCACCAGTTTCGATTCCGATACCGCAATGGTGAATCCGTCTCGCCGGTTGACGTGCAGCATGACGTGAATATCGGAACTGCCGTCGCCCACGTAGACAATATGGTCCGCCGGAATGCCGAGCTCTTCCGCGAGCTGGTCTAGCCGGGTGACCTTTCCATAACCGGCCGTCGCCCGCACGAGGCTTTCGATTTCACCGGACGCTGTGTACTTGAACTCGGTGCCGAAGATGTGATCCTTCGGCACGATTCCCTCCAGGGCTGATTGAATCACCTCGACCGGCGCGGCGGAAAGGACATAAAAGTCGAAGTGGAATCCGTCGATGCGGCGATCAAGAATGTCGTAAATCTGCTTGATGTTTTCCTTCAGACGAATGCGCTTGCCTACCTCGAAGAGGTGTTCGCGCCGCACGCTGGAATGAAACTCGGGATCGTGCAGAAGTAAGTAAGCGAGTTCGGCGCCCTGCTGCACCAGGTTCAGCTTGGCCATGCCCTTGGCCTTGCGCTCGAATTCCTTGACCGAAATGCCGAGGACTTCGCTGAGCACGTAGCCAGTATCGTTGAAAGTCAACGTCTGGTCGAAGTCGGAGGCAAACAGATAGTGCTTCCTGTATTTGTTCTCCATGTACTATTTTAGATTCATAATCAGGTTAATTGACTATTAAATTTACCTATCGTAACGATTACAGTAACTTGCAGGGTGCAAACAGGCAGTATTGACGCGCGTTGCCCACTGCGTGGTTTCGGCGTAACCTCATCTTAAGTAATCGTTCTTAGTGACGGATTTCGGAAAGGCCTTGCATGCCGAAAAGCAAAAGCGATCATCTTCTCGACGACGCTGACCGGGGAAAAGGCGCCAAAGAGCCGGACGACCGCGCGCAGGGCGGCAACAACTCCATGACCGACCAGCTCGGGCACCGCAATCCCGACCCGTTACAAAATGGCGCCGACAGCGATTTCCCCTAGCCCGGCCTGAGCCCCGAACACTCGTTCGAGGGAACCGTCAGGAAAAAGCAACGTTAAACTAGGCTTCGTTNNCGTTAAACCAGGTCACGCTAAGCCAGGTCGCATTAAGCCGAGCCACCGTTAACCGGTATCGGCACTCCGAGTGTGTATTGAGTCAGAGGCTTCTTCGCGGCCGGTTGGGGCTGGCCTGGGTTCGGCTCGATGAGCTCGTCATATTCGCGCCCTTCGACCACTGACCATGCTGAAGCGCCGATGGGGCGACGGCTGACGCTGGCGCGATCAACGACGACCTGGGTGGGTAGTTTCGGTTCGAGTGAGGTTTGCCTGAGGTTCATGGCCGCGGTCTGCAGAGCGTAGAGCATGAGAGCCGCGGATTTGAGGTCGATTTCCTGCCCCACGAGGCGCTGCATCACCATCGCCAAACTAACCTGAATAGAGTTCGCGTCTTCTAAAGTCGGGAAACCGAGGGAAAACTCTTGGTGGTTTTCGATTTTCTCCAGCGCTTGCCAGTGGTAGCGGATGTGGTAGTAGCAGAATGTGGTTTCGCTAAGGGCGGGAGAACCACACTGAACTCCGTTCATCTTAATGTGCTGACAACGTGCGATATGTGCAGGGTATAAGGCCATTTTGTGAAAACTCCTCAATGAAGGTATGAAACGTAAAGTATGAAAGCATGAAGTACGGAAGAGGATGAGACTTGCGAATGTTTGTCATTTAGTACCCCTACCC
>PMSZ01000207.1 GCA_003168235.1 Acidobacteriaceae bacterium | reverse complement strand
GCTGAACTACGGCCGGGAAAATATCTTCGAATCGTATTACACGGTGCACGTCTGGCGCGGAATCTATATCGCTCCGGGAGTCCAGCACATCAACAATCCCGGATATAACCGCGACCGCGGGCCCGTGGTGGTGCCAACGTTGCGGGCACATGTGGAATTCTGAAGGCAGGTCTTAGGTCTCAGATCTTAGGTCTTAGGGAAACGCAACCTGCCGGGCCGTCAGAACCTCTGTATTATCGAGATTCTCGAAGGCGGCTGTGATGGAGCGGGAGACGGGGATCNNGCTGAACTACTCCCGCTCAACTCGGTTAGACTAACACTCCGCGCCAATCTCAGACAACATTGCGCCGGTGCGCGTTTCCGTGACACGCCGTAAAACACTTTGACAACAAAGCGCTAAGGGATCGCCGGGGAGACCTGATCAGGTGCCGGCTGCGGTTGTGAAGGCCGGATTCCTTTGGCTTCGATGATCGACCAGCGCCAATCTTCGTCGGGGCCGGGCGTGGTTCCGATGTCTTCGCTGAAGGTCGTCGTGCTGAAGGGCTTGGCCTGAGCCTTCATGTGATAGAGGATGGTTACATCCGAGTGGCGCTCGATGCCGGAAAGCAGATCAGTCTGAGCGGCGGGAATGACGCGGGCATTCGCAGCCAGTTCGGCATCCGCTCCGGGTTTGCGTTCCAGGGTCAGCCCTATCGTGATTTCGCGGAGTTCCCAGTCGGTCCCGTTGAAGACCTCGAGTTGCAGGTTGTCATCCTGAATGAAGCCGGGGCCGTCGAGCTTGACCAGATCGTCGATGGGCAGATCTTCGACGACGATGGGTTTGATCAGCAGCGAACTGGCGCGCGCGTTGAAAGACAGGCTGCAGGTGACATCGGGCGACGATACTTTCACCGTATCGGTGGCAGGGTCGATGGAGAATACCGTCTTGTCGCGGCTGACGGGGCGCAGTTTCTGGGCATCTTCCATCATCTGGTTCAGATTGTCGTTATCGATAACGGGCGCCGTTGGAGCCGGCTGCGATTGAGCCTGCTGTCGCGATTTGCTGTTACGCAGGTTGCGCGCCAAGTCACCCAGCGAGGTGGCTTGGTCTTGAGTTGTAGGCGCGGCGGCGTCATCCTGCGCTCGGGCGGCCGAAGAGGCAAAGAGCGCGACGAGCAGGGTGAGGGGCACAATCCACCGCGAACTGGGGAGTCGGGAGCGCATGAATTCGATCGCTGAGGCGCGCGAAGGCGCACAGCGAGTCCACAGAGAAAGTTTAGGCGAGATGGAAGAGAAAAGAAGTTACCGAAGGGACACGGTGGTACTAGCACTTCTGGAGTTAGTAACGGGTGCTGGTGAAAAGAGCGTGGACGCGCGATCGAGTCGAAGCGATGCGCAACGGGGCGCATCCACGCTCTTTTACCAGTTACAGCAGGCCAGAGGTACGGAAACGGGCGATCGGATCGCTTATTGGCATTGGTTGACGCTTAAAAACCCAGCGCGCCACCGCAATTCCCAACGCCGCATATGCCAGATGCCAGATTTTCATAAATCGCTCCCCACGCCGGACCCTTGCTCGGGGAGAGACTACGAAGGTCCCGTCGTGAACTAACCCTATCCCTGCTTTATCGGCGGGTCTAGTCCACGAAGGTGCCATGAAGATGGAGCCAGAGTAATCGAAGGTAACTGAGGCGAGTAACCAGCGGAAAAATTCCCGTAGAAATGGGCCTTGCTGTTATCCAACGGGAGCAGCGGGAACCGCGTTTTTATTATTTGGAACTCTCGATCCAACCGCCGCCGACCACGATGTCGCCATCATAGAAAACGGCGGCCTGGCCGGGAGTGAGAGCGCGCTGCGGCTCGTCGAAGGTGACGAGGATTTCATTCGGCCCAGCGGATTCAATTAGGGCCGCAGCGGGCTGGTGCTTGTGGCGGATCTTTACTGCAACGCGCATGGGCTCGCGCAGCTCGTCCGTTGAGATCAGGTTTACACGGTGGGTGCGGAGGGTGCGCGAATACAACTCCTCGTCTTTGCCCACTACAACTTGCCGGGTATCATTCTTGATCTGAATGACGTACAGCGGCGAGCCGGTGGCTATTCCAAGTCCCTTACGCTGGCCGACGGTGAAGTTATGAACGCCGGCATGCTCGCCGATGACCTTGCCGTCGCTGGTGACCATCTCGCCGGCAAGTGTATCGCGGTCGCCTCCAGTGGATCCGCTTCTCTGCTCGCTGAGATAGGCTTCGAGAAAACGCTTGTAGTCGCCACCGGGGACGAAACAGATCTCCTGGGAGTCGGGCTTTTCGGCGATAGCCAGGCTATGCTTTCGCGCGAGTTCGCGCACGTCGGGCTTGGTCATGCCGCCGAGCGGGAACAGCGTGCGGCTCAACTGCTCCTGTGTGAGGCCGAAGAGAAAGTAGGTCTGGTCTTTGGATCTGTCAGTGGGGCGCTTCAGCAGCCAGCGTCCGCATGGCTCGTCAAAAACGACCTGGGCATAATGGCCGGTTGCAATTTGATCGGCGCCAATCTGGCGGGCAACGATCAGAAGCTGGTCAAACTTCAGGTGATTGTTGCAGAGGCTGCACGGGATCGGCGTGCGGCCGGCGAGATACTCCTCAACAAATGGACGGACCACATCGCGCTCGAAGCGCTCTTCGTGGTTGACCACGTAGTACGGAATGCCGAGGGTCTCGGCAACGCGGCGGGCGTCGTAGACATCGTCGATCGAGCAGCATCGACCCTGCACGGACTCCGGCATGCCCGCGTGGCTGGCGAGACGGCGCTGGTTCCAGAGTTGCATGGTCAGGCCGATGACGTTGTGGCCTTCAGCACGCAGCATGGCCGCTACGGCCGAGGAGTCGACTCCTCCCGACATGGCGACGGCGATGGTGGTTGAGTCAGTCATTTGTTGAGTCAGTTATGCACGTCGGCAACTACCTGACTAGGACGTCGCCCTTGCAAGCCGCGGTCGCCTCATTCTCAGGATGGCTCTGCAAAATGCCCATGCAAGAATCAATGCTACTAAAAGAATCCCAGGTAGTGGCCACTTCAAATGAGTCACGAATTGCTGGGCAGCTCGCAGTTGATCGAACTCGGTCCACTCCTCACGAATCTTGCCATCGACAATGCGCCAAACCGTGATGCCACGTAATTCAAGCTTGACTCCCGTTGGAGGTAATCCATCATATCCGGAGCCGGTGTGCGTTCCCCGAAAGACCCATACCGCTGTGACCAGGTCGCTCTCGGCTGTCATCAGGATCACGCTCATCTTGAGATCCGGAAACGCCTTCTTCTCCGCGTGTACCGCCGCTTGATCTTCCTGAAGATCGTAATTCCTGTGGAGCCCGTGGTTAACGAAATCCTTGGCGTAGATTTCCTCTGCAACCTGAAATTTCCCCTGGTTGAAAATCTCCTCGAACACGCGCCCAGCCACCGCCTTGTTTTTCGCCGCCTGAGCCGCCACGTCTGGCAAAACTGGATCGTTGTCAGCCGCAAATGCCGCGCCTACCGCAACCAGCGTCATGAACAGCAACAACAATTTCTGCCCCATGATCGTTCTCCGTATCCGTTCCAGTGACCATGGACCTGTTTAAAACGTAGGCCATCACTTCGAAACGACAGTCCTATAAACGGGGCTAAGATCCCGTAGGCGCGACACCGTTTCGGGAATCAAGTTCAGTGCAAGGTCGATATCTTCCGGCGTGTTCTGCTTGCCCAAACTAAAGCGGAGGCTGGCTTTCGCGCGCGCGACAGGCAATCCCATGGCGATCAGAACATGCGACGGCTCGATGGATCCAGAGGAACACGCGGCGCCGGTAGAGACGGCCAGGCCCTTCAAGTCGAGCGCGATGACCAGCGCTTCGCCTTCAATGCCATCGAAATAGATGTTCGTGGTATTCGGCACACGCGGAGCGCCTTCGCCATTCAGGCCCGTGGCTTCAATGGAGAGTAGTTCCCTTTCGAGGCGGTCACGCGCGGCGGCCATCTTCATATCGTCACCCCGGACATCGTCGCCGCGTTCTAAGCCGGCGATTGCCAACTCGGCAGCCTTGCCGAAACCGACGATGGCGGGGACGTTTTCCGTTCCAGCACGGCGCGAGCGCTCGTGGCTCCCGCCGTAGAGCATGGGCTCGAGCTGAGTTCCCTTGCGGACATATAGCGCACCTACGCCTTGCGGGCCGTGGACCTTGTGGCCTGAGATAGTCAGCAGATCGCATCCGATCTCATTGACGTCGAGCGGAATCTTGCCCGCCGCCTGAACCGCATCAGTGTGAAAGTAAATATCGGCCTCGGCCGCAATCTTGCCAATCTCTGCCGCGGGCTGCAAGACTCCGATCTCGTTGTTGGCCAGCATGATGGTGATCAACTTCGTATTCGGCCGGATCGCGCGCTTTACATCCGCCGGATCGACGAGGCCTTGGCCATCAACGGGAACATAAGTTACCTCACATCCCTCGGTAGCAAGATGTTTGCAGGAGTTGAGCACGGCGTGATGCTCGATGGTCGAAGTGATGACGTGGTCGCCTGATCGAACAACTCCAAAAATCGCCAAATTGTCGGCCTCGGTGCCTCCGCTGGTAAAGACGATCTCCGAGGCGCGGCAGCCGAGTAATGCGGCCACCGATTGACGGGCGCGTTCGACGGCTGCGCGTGTGTCCTGTCCGTGATGGTGGATAGAAGAGGCATTGCCAAAGCGCTCGCCAAAGTAAGGCCGCATGGCCTCCAGCACTTCGGGAAGTACCGGAGTGGTCGCGTTGTTATCGAGATAGACGCGGCGAGTCATCGAGCTACTATTGTACTGGTTGCAGACGCGAACAGGCGGGAGTTCGAGAGGAAGACAGGCGCGCAAAGCGCGGAGTTCCGCGCCCTTCGGAGCCAGGTCTTCGAAGCTTGGTTTCGGCCTAGAATGCCGGAGGACTCAGTGTCCCTGAGGCATCTGCGGCGTGCGTTCCCCGAGCGTGAACTCCACTTCCGCGTTTTGATTAGGAGACACGGTCACGGACTTGTTCCACATGATAGGTTCGGAAAATTCCGGACGCTTCACGCGCACCTGGGTTGCAAGGTCATAGACCTGGCTTTCGCCGACAACCCTCCAACCTTCGTGCCAGGCCACGATTTCATAAGTGCCGGGAGGGACCTGTGTGAGTTCGAAGTTGCCTTCCTGATCAGTCACCGCGTAGTAGGGATGGCGCGCGACAATCATCTCGCCGTTCATCCACACGTGTCCGGCGTTGCAGCGCAGGCTGACGACGCCCTCGCGGGTCATGGGGCGGGAAATCTCTTGTCCCTGAGTTGTGAACGGGAGGTTGTAGTCGGAACTGCCCGACATGTGCACGGTATGCAGTAAGGGATCGCTGCTCTTGACCGTCAAAGTCGCATCCTTCGGCACCAGCAGGATATGAGGTTCGTAACGGCAAGTCTTCTGGTTGAGGAAGCGGCGCGACGCGGGCAAGTCCATCGCTTTGCCGCGGCTGATGTTGCGAAGAAACACGACTGTGTTGGCGATGCCGCCGTTCGGGCCGATCACTAGCCGCTCGAGATCGCGATGCTTCACGCCCTGCGGGTCGCAAACCTGCGGATCCTTATTAATTTCTGAGGCAAGCAGATGAGGCACGGGGCCTTGCCACTTCACGGTTCCCTTGATTGTTCCCCCGTCAGTGACCGAGATAACCTGATAACCCTCTTGTGCGGCGGAAAAATGTGGAACTAACAGAAGTGCGAAAATCAAGGGTGCGAAGATCGGAAGTGCGAATGAGCGAAGCAAATGTTTCATGCCACCACCTTGGAATGGCTTCGTCTGGGGACAACGAGCCGATACAGCGCGTATGGGGAACAAAGCTGCGGCGGGGGCGGCCAGCAGCTCTTAGTGTCGCAATTTGGCGGTTCCCCAAAGTAACCGCACTTGGTTACCACCATAGGACTTGTCCTAATCGACAGGCAAATTACCAGTGGACAGGGCCGGTCGGGTCTACCTGGATAAGGCTATTTCGTTGGGCGGGAAGATGCTGGTACAGCGGTCGTGATTCCGACTGGCACCTTCGCATGGTTCGCCGACCCGGAGGGACACGATCGGGCTGTTTGAAGAAAAAAAGTAGAGTCGGGACTCTATTATTCCGGCCAGATCGAAGCAGCCGTGCCGCTGAGAATTTTGGCGCGCATCTCTTCACTGATGGGCAGAGCTTTGAAGTCTTCAAAATTCTGTTTCACGTCGGCAACGCCGGGGCTCGGCCAATCGGTGCCGAACATGGTTTTGTGCGCGATTTCGTTGAGCCGCGGAAAATACGTGAGCAGGCGCTTCGGCGGAATGCCGCTCAATTCCAGATAGACATTGGCATGCCGGCGGAGCAGGAAAAATGCGGTGTCCATCCATAGCGGGCGGCCGCCGTGAGCCAAAATAATTTTGAGCTTGGGGAAATCGACGGCCACGTCGTCAACATAGATCGGATCGCCATAGCGATTGCGCGCGCCAGGGAAGATTGAGGTCCCAGTGTGAAACATCACCGGAATGCCGTTGGCTTCGGCAGCGCGGTAGATGATTTCCAGTTCCTTGACTCCGTTGAGATAGTCGTTCGGAAACAGCAGTTGATGCGGCGGGTGGATCTTGATCATGCGAATGCCAAGCCGCAGAATGTGCTCAACATCAGCCATGATGTTGGTGGAATGCCGGGGATGGAGGCCGCCGCAGGAGATCAGCCGCTTGGGATCGTGTTTAACATAATCGCCTACAAATTGGTTGACCTCGGGGGTCAGGCCGATGACCTCGGGTGCCACGTAGTTAATCAGGACAGCGCGGTCAACTCCGCAGCGGTCCAGATATTTCAGGAAAGCGCTCGGCGAGTCGCTATATGACGCGATCTCGTCAAAGTTCTTGCGGTCGCCCTTGATCAGCGCCAGGGCGTGCGGCTTGAACAGTTTGATCGGTTGGATATGGATGTGACAGTCGGTGATCACAAGGTCTCAGTAGTCAGTCTCAAAACGGCCGGCATCGTTAATCGCCAATCGGAACGGAATTAAATTTCTTCGTCTTCCGATCCCAATAGAAAAAGAAATTGGCTTCGGATCCCTCGCTTCGCTCGGGATGACAATCTGACCGCAAGGTGGTGAGGAAGCAACGTCATCTCAGTTTTCGTCGTTTCCTTCTTTTCTGCATTGTCATTCAATACAACGGCACCTTCGGATCGACCGTCCGCGCCCAGCCGTCGATTCCGCCGCGCATCGATTGCACTTTTTCGTAGCCCTGCTGGCGAAGCCAGTTGGTGACGGTCAGAGAGCGCATGCCGTGATGGCAGAGGACGACAATGTGATCGTCGGGATCGAGTTCCTGGTGGGCGCGTGCGGCAACGTCCCCCATGGGAATGTGCTTGGCTCCTTCGAGGCGCGAGGCCTCGTATTCCCACGGCTCGCGAACATCGAGCAGCGTAAATATTTCCCCGCCTTGCTGCAGCGCTTTGACCTGACTGGGAGAGATTTCGAAGTCCATAGCTTATGTAAGATTCTCACTTAATTCTAAAGATGATTTGCGCGTCGCTGCTGATCTATCAATCTTCCGGCACTATCACAGCACTATTCCGACGCTATTCCGGTGCGGCCCAGTGTGCTTAGACTTAGCAGAGCGGCCAGCGCCCAGAGGATACCAGTGCCAATCCGCGCTGTGCGTAGGTCGGCAATCGGGACCTTGTGCCACAGTGTGAGCGCACATCCCGCCACAAAGTTGACGACGAGCACTCCGAAAAAAAGCTGCTCGCGAAGGCAGCGTGTATCGAAAGCCAAGCCGGTCAGCAGAAGGATCCACACCATATAGGCGGCTGCCGTCCACCAGTCGTGCGGCCAGACGTACTCGTTGCGCATGACGTGGCCGAAAGAAATCCACGCGAAATAGGCGCACCCTACAAAACCAGCGACGCCCCACAATCCCGTGCGGCACATGAGATGGCCGGAGCGATAGGATCGATTCGTGCCGGGTTTGACGGTCTCGAGGGTCTCGTTTTCTATTTCCCGATCCATTTTGGCGTTCGTTTTTGGAGGAAAGCCATGATACCCTCACGCGCGTCCGCGGTCGAGACCAGTTCGTCGAGGTAGATCTTTTCCGCTCGAGCCAGTCCTTTGTCAAAGTGAATCGCATCCCATGCGTAAATGGCTTTTTTCGCATGGGCGAGCGCGACTGGGCTTAGCTGGCGGAGTTCGGCGAGAATGCGTTCGACCGCCGATTCGAGTTCATCGCTATCCGCGGACCCCGCGACGGCTTGGTTCGCCAAGCCCATGGCAGCGGCTTCTTCCCCGGAAAACTGGCGTCCGGTAAGGATCAGTTCCGCGGCACGCTTCGGGCCGACGAGTGCAGGCAATGCTACGGTCGCGACCGGCGGATAGCATCCCAGTCTGATTTCAGGAAATCCCCAGTCCGCATCGCGGGTCGTGTAAACCATGTCGCAGACGGAGGCAAGTTCGGCGCCGCCGCCGAGACAAACTCCGCGAACGGCGGCGATCGTGACTTTACGTGAGGCCACGACCGCGCGGATCAACGCATGAAAGCTGGTGAGCATCTCGTGAATCTGCTCCGGGAGGTGGGCTTTGATATCCACGCCAGCGGAGAAATTACCCGCGGCGCCTTGAAGAACAATGATCGAGATATCGGCTCTAGATTCGATTTCGAGAAGCGTCTGACGCAACTCCAGCGCCATCGGGAGGTCGATGACGTTAAGCGGAGGATTGCTCAGCGTGATGTGCGCGACCGGCGCGCTGACCTCAAGGTCGAGCCGAGTTGTGGAGGCGGTTGTCAACTAACTTCGTCCCCGTCCATTACTTGAGACTCTGCTAGAGATTGATGGCCGACTTGCGCGGCTCACCGATCGTCGACAACGGATCGCGCGCGCCTTCTTTTTCTTTGATCCACTTCTTTTCGTTGCGGATGATGTCGAGCAGCAGTTCTTTATCTTTCGCGCTCGGCAGGTTCTCTTCGCAATGCTGCTCGTAGCCGCGATCATCCAGCGGTTCGCCGGTCTCGCAGTGGTACTTCTGGCCGGCCCAGCGTCCGATGTTGCGGTTGAAATGGATGTCGGGTGTATAGAACTTCTTTTCACCAGGCCTCAGGAATGTGTTCAAGCGCTCGACCAGTGAGGCAACTTCCTGACGATAGAGGTGACGGCTGTAGTCGTTCAGGTCGTCGAGGTCGGCGACTTTGTCGTTTTGCAATTCGTCATACCGGCCCTTGATTCCCCATACGTAAGCCCAGTGTGCCGAAGAAGAATGATCGGTCCCGAAGAGGTCAAATGAGCTTGAGATCCATTTGTTCAAGTACTTTTGCAGAAGCCACCGCGGGATCACTCCCGCTTCAACCACGCGGCGCAGACCGTCATGGCCGGTTCCCATGTGAAAGGCTTCTTCGCGCAGCATGTAAGAAGTCGAGCGGCCGAGCGGCGCAAACGATGAATATTTCAGCATCTGCAGCTGAAATTTTCCGTCGCGGTCGACAAAATCGGTGTAAGTGAAAAAATCGAGCCAATTATCGACGTCCACGTTGAAAGTGCCGAGCNNGCTTGTTTTCGAATGCCCGGCGTTCCAGCATCTTCTGCGCTTCGACCTTACCGGATGATCCGAAAAAGTCGATCAGCAGCGCGCACATCTGCCACCCGTGGCGCATCTCTTCGATCATGACGCGGGTAATCGCGCGGCGGTCGTACTCCGTCGGCGCGGTTGCAAACAGATTGCGCTGCTGCTCCACGCTGGCAAATTCGGTGTCGCCCTGATAGATGATCATATTCATGAGCGCGTCCCGCATTTGCTGCGTGGGAACCTGTCGCAGGTTCTCCCACTTGTTGCGGCCTTTGTAAGCACCGAACTGGATCTCCTCGGTCTCGATCGCCCCGTAGAGCGTATCGAAATGGAAAGCTTCGACGTCGTCTTTGTTGACGCCAACTTCCTTACGCCATTCGTTGAACAGTCCGACCCACTCGCTGAAGCTTCCGATTTTTGCAACTTTGCCTGGCATGGTTTCGACCTATTTCTGCCGCCGTGGTGCGGCACTCAGCATTTGGCAATTAGCATTTAGCCGCTTTCGCTTCTCTGCTCCTTCCAACCGGGAGCTAGATGCTAAGAGCCAACTGCCAATTGCCGCTCTTACTTCGCGGTAAAAACCGCCGGGCGCTTTTCAACATAGGCGGCCAGACCTTCTTTAGCATCGTCGCTCTGAAAAAGAATCTGCTGGTTTTCGCGCTCAACTGCCAAAGCCGATTCCATCGGTATCTCCCAGCCGGTTTGCACGGCGCGCTTGATGCGTCCGACTGCTTTGGCGGCTTTGTTCGGCGGAGTGAACTGGCGCGCGTACTCCATGATGTTGTCCATGAAGCCGTCGCGCTCGAAAATGTCGTTCACAATACCGAACTCCTGCGCCTCTTCGAACGAAAATGTGTTGCCGGTGATCATCAGTTCAATAGCTTTACTTTTGCCGACTAGGCGCGACAGGCGCTGCGTTCCGCCGGTGCCGGGGAGCAC
>PMSZ01000016.1 GCA_003168235.1 Acidobacteriaceae bacterium | reverse complement strand
AACCACGGTGAAGGAGTTCACCGCCAACCGCTGTCCCAATTCTTAAGCCGGAACAGCTGATGACTCCTGACAAGCGGATTGCCTTGTCACGGAGTCATGGTGCCGGCAACGATCCGCAGAAACTAGTCGAGGTGGCGCTCTATGGAAAACGTTTGGGTGATGGCGGCCGTGTGGGTCGGCTTGGCCTTGATTGCGACGCTGGTTGCCATCTGGTTCCGGATCTCGACAGCCCTGAGTGAAATTGTTGTCGGCACTGTGGCCCAGTTGGTCATCGGTGCACTTTTCATTCACGCTGACCTTGGCGGGAAGACGAGTTGGATCAGTTTCCTGGCCGGCACGGGTGCTATCGTTCTTACGTTTCTGGCCGGGGCGGAACTCGATCCGCAGATCTTCCGGATGAAATGGAAAGAAGCGACGGTCATTGGATTGGTGGGTTTCTTCGGACCGTTTTTTGGGTGCACGGCAGTTGCCCACTACGTCTTGCACTGGTCGGGACGATCGAGCTGGCTGGCGGGCGTCGCACTTTCGACGACGTCCGTGGCAGTGGTCTACGCCGTGATGCTGGAACTGGGGTTCAACGTCACAGATTTCGGGAAGGCGGTGCTGGCCGCGTGCTTCGTTAACGATCTGGGAACGGTGATTGCTCTGGGGCTGATCTTCTCGCCTTTCACGGTAAAGACCTTGGTCTTCATTGGAGTGAGTGTAGTGGTCTTCGCTATTCTCCCCTTTCTCACTCCCCGATTCTTCAGGAAGTATGGGGGGCGTGTTTCCGAACTGGAGGCGAAGTACATACTCTTCCTGCTGTTCGCCATGGGAGGATTGGCGGTTTGGTCCGGTAGCGAAGCGGTGTTACCGGCCTACATCATCGGCATGGTGCTGGCTGGAACGGTGGGAAAGGACCACAGTCTCATAAGGCGTCTGCGCACTCTCACGTTCGGATTACTGACGCCGTTTTACTTCATTCGGGCGGGATCATTTGTCTCCGTGCCTGCTTTGGTCGCGGCACCGCTCGTATTTACTGCATTGTTCTTCGCCAAGATGCTGTCGAAAGTGATTCCTCTGTACCCCACAGTGAAAGCATTTGACTATAAGAAGGAAGAAGGATTGTACTTCACGTTGATGATGTCTACCGGTCTGACGTTTGGAACTATTTCCGCGCTGTTCGGGCTGAATCATGGCGTCATCACCCAGGCGCAGTATTCATATCTGGTCGCCACCGTGATTGGGAGTGCCGTGATACCCACCATGATCGCCAACGCGTGGTTCATGCCCAGGCACCTGCTGGCCTCTAAGGCGAAGGAAAAGTCGGCGTTGCCTCAACCGGTAAGCGAAAACGCAAACTAGGAGGGAACATGACGGGAAAACGGCAGAACGCGTATTTTCGGAAACTGCTGGTGGGCTACGACGGGTCTCCGCAGTCAGAAAAAGCGGTAGACATCGCCTTCTCATTGGCAGAGTGTCTCGATGCAAGCGTGCTGATCTTTGCCGTCGCGCGGCCACCGGAACCGGCAATTTCGGTCGAATTGGAAGCGGTGCTGGACGATGCGAGGGAGCACTTTGAGGAGGGGTTTAAGAAGATTATGGAAAAGGCCCGTGGGCGCGATGTCAACGTCAAGACCGACATGGTAGTTGGACATCCGGCTGAACAAATCATCCATCGCGCGGAGGCGGACGGCGTTGACCTCATCATCTTGGGCCGGCGCGGGCGCTCCATGATCTCAAGGATGATGTTAGGTTCGGTTTCTGAGCGAGCTTTGAGATATGCGCACTGTCCAGTGATGGTAGTTCACTAGCCTGGGGAGGGAATCTGTAGCCGCGAGTTAACGGACACGTTTGACGCGAGATCACATGATGCCGGAATTTATCTTTGACCGTGAAGACGAAAGACGGGCCCTCAGACAGCGGTTCGCGAAGAGACGTCCCTTCCTAATTCATGGCCCCACTGGTGTTGGCAAGACGCTGCTGCTGCGCAGCTTGCTGCCAGAATTGCCGTCAGTGCTTTACTGTGAAGACTCCGGCACCAAACACGCCGTGTTTTGCAGTCTAGCAAATAGCTTGCTGCGCCTGGGTAACCCACGCGCGCGGATCGTCTTTCGGAACGAGGAGGCCATCAAGTCGAAATCGGCGGTGTCCCTAAAAGGAATTGTCATGGATGCCTTAAGTGACGGGCAATACACGATTGTGCTGGACCACTTAGCGCATCCCTCACAGTCCTTCGCGGCAGCTGTTCGCGAAATAATGAGCTGGGGATCAACGCCCGTAAATGCGGTGGCCCGCTCAAGTCACATGGAGGAAACCGGCTTTCTTCAGCCTCTATATTCAGATCGTTCCGAGAAATGCGAAATCCGAAACTTTGAGAAGTCGATGGCAGAGCAGTTCGCTCGCGAGGTGGTCAGGTGCACAAATCTCACGGCATCGAACATGAATGAGTTCCTCGACAAGATTTTGCAGTTCAGCGAGGGGAACCCTGGAACAATCGTGGCCCTGGTAGAGACGGCGAAACATCCAAAATATCGCTCGGAAGAACACATCAAAATCAGCCCCCTCTATATCGACTTTCGGATGAATTGGTCGCCGGCACTTCGAAGCCGCTCAACGCCGGCTGGAGTTTAATGGCAGAGGAGTCTCTTAATTCGAACCACGTTCGGCGCCTGTCGGTCACTTGCCGGCATATCGACAAGTTGCTGGCTGATATGGAAGGTGCGCTCTCTGTTGCCGAGTCCAAAGAGGCTTTTCCCGAGTATCTGATGGACGTGACCCCGGCGCAACGGCGGATGGTCGAAGCTTACATTGCCCGCATTCGACTCCAATTGGCCCGCATTCTGGATGGTCGGGCAATTGAGCGCCCGGAGCCTTCCATCCCGGTTAGCCGATGTCTGCACACCGCACTGACATTTATTACGATTGCGGTGGAGGAATTGCAGCCGAGACACATGCGCGGCTATGGGGAAATTTCTAGCACGGCTAGGGCGGACCTGAATCGAATTGCTGCGGAACTGTTGGGATTAACAGCGGAATTTGATCGCTACCTTTCCAAGGAAATTCATGGTACGACACCGTCTTCGGCAGAAGAAGTCGTTAACCCAGAGATCGTTAACCCAGAAAAGGATGACAAGACTTGCTGAAATATCTATTGGTTGGCATTGGAGGCTGTCTGGGGTCGATTCTGCGCTTTTGGCTTGGCACTTACATCGGCAGCAAAATGGGAACCCGTTTTCCCTACGGAACCTTCGTCATCAATATTACGGGCTCGTTTCTGATTGGCTTGGTCTTCGCTTTTTTGACCGTAAAGACTCAGTGGAGTCCCAACTGGCGATACCTCATCCCGATTGGCTTCATAGGAGGCTACACGACCTTCTCCAGCTTTGAGTATGAAACGCTTCGTTCAATTCAGGACGGCCAGATCGGACTAGGGCTTCTCTACGTGGCAACAAGTGTGGTTATCGGTTTCGTGGCGGTTTGGGGAGGCATGATAGCAGGGAGGGCAATCTCGTGAAATGCCGTTGTGGCGTAATTTCTGGTAGGTAAGAAAAGCCTTAGTTTCAGGAGGACAAAATGCTCACAGCGGGACCCGGTAAGAAGGTCGGCATTTACGTGGCTGAGGACCAGCAGTACCACGGAAGCTCCGCCTATGCGGCGATTCTGGACTTTCTTTTTTTTCACGGCGTGTCTGGTGCGACGGTGACGCGCGGTATAGCCGGATTTGGAGCAGATCACCATCTTCATACCACGAATCTCGTAGACCTGGCCGTTCGTCTGCCGGTGAAGATCGAGTTCATCGAAACGGCGGAAAAAGTGGACGAACTATTACCAAAATTGCAAGCCATGGCAGGGACCGGTCTGATCGAGATGCACGACACCACCATCGTCAAACCTGCCGAAAAGAAACAAAAACAGGCTGAGCGGGAGAGGCCTGCATTAAAACGCGAAAGCAAAGCCAAGATGATGCGAATCTACATCGGCGAAAACGACAAGTGGAATGGCAAGCCCCTGTATGAAGCCATCGTCAATGGCCTACGATCGAACGATATAGCCGGGGTAACAGTTTATCGGGGAATTCTCGGCTATGGCGCCAATCGGAGAATTC
>PMSZ01000324.1 GCA_003168235.1 Acidobacteriaceae bacterium | reverse complement strand
TGTCCGCTCTTGTCCGTTGACCCGTGACCGAGTCCTCGCGCACTATGCGCGTGGAGATCAGACCGCCGATTGGGGCAACGCACTCTACTAACCCCTTCTCATGAGGGAACGAATGGTTCGGGTCGCTCAGGACAGCCGCGAGAAATTGACCGCAAGCCGCAAACGAGCACAGGAGAATTTATGACTAATGCAGGACACGCAATCAACCCTTTTCGTACTGGCATGGCACATTTTCTCGCCATGTTCTTGATGGCTGCAGCCGCGACAGTGATCCCCGCCAACGCCCAGAGTCCGACCCCGGCAACGTTTGTGAACCCGGTTATGTATAACGGGGGTTCGGTGATTCCCGATTACAGCCCTATACCCATCAAAGCGGTTGCGCTCGGCGACTTTAATAATGACGGAGTACCCGACCTGCTCACGCTCGATGACAACGGCAACACTGCCGGAGTGGGGATTATGTTGGGCAACGGCGATGGCGGTTATGGGCCGGTTGCGTCCGTTACCACGTTTGCATGCACGCTCGAGGGCGGCATCGTCGTTGGCGATTTTAATAATGACGGCAATCTGGACTTTGCCGCGGTGTCGGGTAGCGCCGGGGGCGACTGCAACTTCAACCCAGGGACGCTGTGGATTTTTCTGGGCAACGGCGCGGGCGGCTTCACCCTTAAGTCGTCGTACGCAGAGATTGGCCCTCCTGCCAACAATGAGATCGCGGGCGGATTGATCGCCGCCGATCTCCGCGGCAACGGACACCTCGACTTGCTGGCGATCGATCCCAACAATGGCGTCGATGTTTTTCTGGGCAACGGCGATGGAACGTTCCTGGCTCCAACGGCGGTCGCGATCAGTTCCCCGGGTTCTACGGGGGCAATCACAGCCGGGGACGTTAATCATGACGGAAAGCCCGATCTGGTGGTGGCCTCGAACGTCAGCAGCGACGGCATTTATGTGCTGATCGGCAACGGCGACGGCACCTTCCAATCCCCCGTGTTTTATCAGCAAGGTTCAAATTCGGGCGCGATGGCGGTAGCCATTGGGCAACTGATCAAGAATGACCACGGAGACGTGGTGATGGGAACCGGAAACGGAGCCTACGTCTACATCAACAACGGCAATGGCACGTTCAAGACCCCGCCGGCTTTATACGGCCCGTCGTGGATCGACTCGATCGTGATCGCCGATATTAATGGCGACAAAAAGAACGACCTGATTGTGAGTTCTTATTCTTCGTCCGCAGTATGGACGATGCTGGGCAACGGAAAAGGCGGCTTCACGGCAGGAGAGTCTTTCGCCACGGATGGGTACCCGAACAATCTCGTGGTAGCCGACTTTAATGGCGACGAGAAACTGGACTTCGCCACCTCCAACAACGCGGGCGAGTGGGTGACGGTGGGCCTGGGAAATGGGGACGGCACGTTCCGCAGCAGCCAGAGCTACGGTTATAGCTGGAGTGCGCCGATCAACGGCATCGCCACCGCGGACCTCAACGGCGACGGCAATCTGGACATGGTGCAAGCCGGCGGCGGAACGGGCGTTGGAATCACGGTGATGCTGGGCAGCGCTCATGGCGCGTTTGGAGCGCCCACTTCGGTTGTGGTGGGCTGCGGCGATGCCAACCGCGGCGGGGTCAGCTATATCGCATTGGGCGACGTCAACGGGGATGGCAAGGTGGATGTGGTGGCGAACCTGACCAACGCCGGAGGCGGATGTCCGAATAACGAGGTTGCAGTGCTGCTGGGCAACGGCAAGGGGAAATTCAAGAAGCCTGTTTACTATTCGACGGGGACGACGCAGCAGTCCAACACCATCACGTTGGCCGACCTGAGGGGCGACGGAAGGCTGGACATACTGACCTCAAACGGGGATGGCAGCCTGAGCGTACTGCTCAATAACGGCGCCGGCAAGTACGGCGCAGCCACCGTGATTAATGGCGCCAGCGGGTCGGAAGCTGGAAACATCGTGATCGGCGACTTCAACAATGACGGCAAACTCGATGCCGCCATCACCAATTACAGCGGGACAGCAATCAATGTGCTGCTCGGAAATGGAGACGGCACATTCGGGGCTCCGATCAGCACGCCTTCGGGGATCAACCCAATCGGACTCGCAGCCGGCGACTTCAACGGCGACGGCAAACTGGATCTGGCACTCACCAGTTGGGATGCTTCGGGCGAGCTCACGATTTTCACCGGAAATGGAAACGGATCGTTCACGGTGGGCGCGAGTTATCCATTCAACACGTGGACACAATGCTATCCGAGCGGCGGAGCCAACCCGTATTGGCTTGGCGCTGCCGACCTGAACCAGGATGGCAAGCTGGATCTGGCGGTTGCGGTTCAATACAGCGCATGCGACACGGAGTACAGCGGAGAAAATACCTGGGGAGCGGCGCTTGTCTATACCGGCAACGGCGATGGCACCTTCACTTTGGATGAAGGGCCGTGGGTGGGCGGCGTCGACAACTCCGGCATTGCCTTGGGGGACTTTAACAGCGATGGCATGATCGACATGGCCGTTGCCGGCAATGCGGCATGGACGACCCAGGAATGGGTCACGATCATGCAGAACAGCACGCAACCGGTGAGCGTCTCGCCGCTTTCCATGACCTTTGCAGCGGAGGCTGTGGGCAGCAGCAGCAAGGCGCAAACCGTGGTGATCACGAACGATGAAAAAACATCGCTTACGATCAGCAAAGTGGCGCTGGGAGGAGCGGACGCNNCGGTGGCCATCACGGATGGTGCGGGGACACAAAACGTTGCGCTGACGGGCACGGGCAAGTAGCGATCTGGAAGTAGGAGATAACCGATGCGGGAACCGATCGGGGTGCCTGGGGATGCGCCCCAGCACCGGTTCCCGCGCGGCGGCTTCCGCAGAATCAGGTGGGCGCCTCTATTGCTTTGGCGGCGGCATGTATGAGCAGATCGTCTACGACAACGTGCAGATTTACCAGCCGTAGGGCCAGCAGAACGACCCGTTCGGTGCCATCAGGATTTCGCAAAAGGAGAAACAATGAAAACTGTATTTCGCTTGGCGTTGGTATCAATCTTATGGACTGGGATGGTTTCGTTTGCCGCGGGGCAGATCCCCGAGGTCACGCACAACACGTGGACGAGTGGGACACCGCTGCCGACGCCCGTCGCATTCGCGACTGCAGCAGTGCTCAAGGATGAAGTCTACGTAGTCGGCGGAAATCTAGGTCCTGGGGTGAACGGCAATGGGTTCGTTGCCGACGTGCAGATCTACAACCCCGCAACCAACTCGTGGAGCACCGGCGTGTCCTATCCAGCAGAGATCGCATCTGCGAGCGCTGCGGTGGTGAAGAACATCTTATACGTCTTTGGAGGCACCCCCGACGGAATGAATCCGTCGAACGCCGTTTGGGCATACAACCCGAAGACCAAAACCTGGGCAGCGAAAGCGGCCATGCCGACGGCAAGGTGGGGCGCCGCAGCCGTGATTGAGAAAGACATCGTTTACGTCATCGGCGGCAGCATCAACGCCAGCGGGAATGGCAACATCGATACGGTCGAAAGCTACAATCCCGCGACCAATACCTGGACCGAAGAGTCGCCTCTGCTGGTGGCCAAATCGGCAGTAGCCGCTGGTTTGAGCGGAACCACGATTGTGGTGGCTGACGGTGGAACCAACGGCGGAGGCACTACCGGCGACAACGAAGGGTATGACGCCGCAACCAATACCTGGAAGACGCTCGCTGGCGACCCGGCGTCCCGCTACGCGTCTTGCTATGGCGCCATTGGCGCCAAGCTCTACGACATGGGAGGCCAGACGGCGACAACTTACTCCGATGATTTCCAGCTGTCCAAGGATAAATGGACGACGACGCTCGCCTCTGTCCCGCAATCCACCATCTTCCCCGCTTCCGCAGTGTATAAGAAGCAGCTTTACTGCTTCGGCGGCTGGGGATCGAATGGAGGAGCCGTAATTAATGACGTGCAGGTTTATCAGCCGTGAGGCTGGGGAACCGCCGTTGCTCGATTAACACTTCGTATAGGAGCAAACCAATGAAGACTACGTTTCGCTTGCTGTTGGTATCGCTTTTGTTCGTCGGGACGGCATCGCAAATGAAGGCCCAGAGTCCCGAGGTCACGCACAACACGTGGACGAGCGGCACTGCCATGCCTACCGCCCGCATGGGTGCTGCCGCCGGAGCGGTCGGGAAAGACATCTATGTCATCGGCGGCTACTACGTCAACGACATCACCGGTCTCAACGAGATCTACAACACCAAGACGAACACGTGGACGACCGGCACTTCCGACCCCAACCCGCGCGCGTGGCCAGCTTATGCCCTGGTCAATAAAATCCTGTACCTCTTCGGGGGCAGCAACGGTTCCGAGCTGCTGAACCTTACCGAATCCTACGATCCCGCCACCGACACCTGGGCGACATTGGCACCCATGCCCTACATCCAGGAGACCGCCGTCGCCGTCGCCGACAAAGACGTGATTTATGTCATGGGCGGCCAGGACGACAGTGGCTACTTAACCAACGTTGCCAGCTACAACACCACTACTAACACCTGGACCGAAGAAGCTCCATTGTTAGTCCCGACTGGATGGGAGGCTGTGGGTCTGCTGGGCACAACAATCGTGGCGGCGGATGGAGGTAACAACTCGGGCTACGAAGGAAGCGAGGGGTACACCATCAAGAAGAACACGTGGGCTGACCTGCCCTCCGACCCCACGCCCCGTTTGGTGGGATGCTACGCGGTCATCAAGGGGGAGTTGTACGTTGCGGGCGGCAACAACGGAAGCAATCTCACCATTAATGAGTCCTACAATCCAAAAACGAAATCGTGGACGACGCTTGCTGCTATGCCGGAGGGTATTGACATCAGCGCGGCTTCCGCAGAGTCGGGTGGACGCCTGTATTGCTTCGGCGGAGGCACGTTTGACCAGATCGTTTACGACGACGTGCAGATTTATCAGCCGTAGTGCCAGGGAACCTAGCCGTTCTCGACACGATCCTTTATATCCGCATACGCCGCAACGATGAGCCTGTTTAGCGCCGCGGCGTTTGCGGACGTCCCAGGTTTCAGCTTCACATGGCGCATGAACTTGCCGGCACCTTGCAACAAACGTGCTGGATCCGGCAGCGCTGCGCCGTGAAAGAACCCTACGTTTACGTGCGAAGTGAATATATTGACGTAGCCGAAGGGCGCATCTCCTAAACATGCGACCGGACAGCCGTCATGCAGAAGCTCCCGGACTTCGTCGCCACATTTTCGCATCACCTCAAACCACTGGTGCGCGATGGCTCCCAATGAGCCGGTATGGTCTTTCATCCAGGCGTCGATGGCAGGATCGCGCTCAACAGCGCCGTTGAATCGCAGCAATTCCGTTTTCATGGTTGCTCCACTGCGACCCAGACTTTTCTGTTAATGCGTCGCCACCATGGTCTCGGCCAACTTATGCAGCGCGTCCTGATTTACTGGACGCGTATAGAACATGTGGCCGCCGGGAAACTCATGGACCTGTACGCGGTTCGCATCACCCATGATCGGCATCTGGTCTACGCTGAGTACTGATCCCATGAACGGGCACGAGAGGTCGTTCCATCCATGCACGATGAGCACGCGCAGCTTGGGATCGGCAGCAACCGACTCGCGCAGGTCTCTGACCGCACCCTCACGCAGGTCGTCGTTGCGATCCCATTGCCGGTTGACGTCACGCGACAGGGCCTCATAGCGGGCATCAGTTTTCCATCCAACCGTTCGCGTGATGAAGTCCACCATGGCGGTGGTCGTAGGGGCGATGATGCTCTCCAGAATCGGATCGCCGGCCTGTTGCGTCGGGGCATAGGGGAACGGATCGGGTGCGGTCACGTTTGAGTCGTAGACACTGCCGATTAATCCCTGCGTCCGGTGCACTTCGCGAAGATAGGCGCGAATGTTCAGCCGACCACCGGCAAACTTCACGAACTTCGGATCAAGCCCCGTCATTTCGGTAACATGCGCAATCATCGCGTCGTTAGCAGCCGGGTCGCTGCGGCCTTTGAGCAGAGCCTGTGCGTAGTCTCCGCGGGTGTATGCGATCACCTGCTGCATCGCCGCATCCGTCAGCTTGCCTTCGGACTCCAGATGTGCGGCCGTTATCGACGGCAGGTCGATCAGCCAGGGAATCGGCGACAGGTCGCCGTCACCTTCCTCCGGATTCAGATATGGACTCACCAGCACCAGGCCATTCATAGCAACGCCGAGCGTTGATTGCAGATAGTGCGTGATCAGTGGCCCGCGATAACCGCCGTAGCTCTCCCCTACCAGATACTTCTTGTCCAGCAAGCGATCGTTCTGCACCAGCCACTTGTAGATCACGAGCGAGAGATACTCGATATCCGGCTTGGGACCATAGAAAAGCTTCTTCGTCTCCGCTTCGTCCACCAGAGAACGCGAAAATCCCGTGCCGATCGGATCGATAAAGACGATGTCNNAGATAGACGGACGAGGCCCCAGGCCCGCCATTGAGCGCGAACGTGACTGGCCGGTGCGAGCCGCTGTCGCCGTTCCTGCCTTTCGGATCGTCGCTTTTTGGTGAGTCCAGCGTGAATGCCGTGTACATCACCACACCAGTGGGCTTGTCGTCCTTGTTTTTCAGCGTGATTGTGCCGACTGTCGCGGTGTAGTGAAGCGTCTTGCCGTTCACCGTGATCGTCTGCGGCACAGACTTGTCCGCGGGCAGAGGATTCTTGGTTGGCTCGGCGGGCTTGGGTTCAGCGGATTTCGATTCGCCGGATTTTGCCGCCGCAGGGGTTGCGCTGGCATCGTCCGGCGGCTTAGCAGATTGGCTATGCTGGGCGAAGGCAGGAAGGGCGAATAGCACGAGTGCAATAACGAGATTGGAGAAAGTCATTCTCAATAATGTAATCTACAAGCGCAGACGGAAGCAAAATCCCCTCTCTCCTATTGATCTGAAGCTTTATTGACCTTAAGCCGAGTCGCCTGATTTGCCAACAATGGGCCGACGACGGCTTCATGCAACTGCTGCGGCATTTCCCGGTCCAATATCGCATCTGACCTACAATGGACGCCTGTACTGCTGCGATAAACCTGAACACCATCGGAGGATAGGGCAATGCGCATCGCAAGCGTGGGTCATGCGGTCTTTGCGGCGACCCTGATCGGCCTTGGAATCCTCGGCCTGATGACAGGCAATTTCAGCGCGATATGGCAGCCGGTACCGAAGACTGTACCGGCACGCGAAGTGCTGGCCTATCTCTGCGCGATCATCTCCCTGGCATCTGGCATAGGCCTGCTCTTTCAGCGCGTCGCCGCTCCGGCTGCCCGCGTGCTGCTCGTTTTTCTTCTGCTTTGGATGGCGGTGTTGAGAGTGCCAAGTTTCTTCCGTACGTTCACGGTGGATGCTTACTGGCCGTGGTGCCAGACTGCGGTGATAGTGGCGGCCGCCTGGGTACTGTATGCCTGGTTCGCCACCGACTGGGACAGACGGCACCTCAGTTTCGGGACCGGCGACACAGGGGTGCGCATCGCGAGGGTCTTCTACGGGCTGGCTTTAATTCCGTTCGGCGTGGCCCATTTCACCTATCTCCAAAACACGGCCCCGCTGGTGCCTGGCTGGCTGCCGGGGCACGTGGCGTGGGCGTATTTCACCGGCGGTGCATTCATCGCGGCGGGCGTGGCGGTGATCATCGGTGTGTATGCACGGCTGGCGGCCGCGCTCTCAGCATTGCAGATGGGCATGTTCACGATGCTGGTGTGGGTCCCCATTGTGGCGGCGCCAGGCCCCAAGACCGCTTTTCAGTGGAGCGAGACCGTTCTCTCCTGGGCGCTGACGACGTGTGGCTGGGTGGTGGCGGATTCCTACCGCGAGATGCCCTGGTTGGCCGTCAACAAGCGCTAATAGGTAGTTGTGACCTGCACCTGCTCGTCTGATGGCCTGCGTCGAGGCCAGGTGGCTTGAATTGCTTCCCCTACTTTTCTATCTTCGGATGTATTCCTGCAGTACTAGCACGGCAATACCAATCGCCGCCAAGATCACCGTATACCTCGTCAAACGTTTCAACAGCGCCGGATTTTTGACGCTGCGATAAAGGATAGGGAGATTAATGAGAGCGCTGGCGACCGATGCCAGCACTACGCCTTCGGAGGCCAGTGCGGGCTGCATCTGTCGATGGCCAACCATGTTCGCGGCGGCGGCGGACGTACTTGCGCTGCTGACTAAACCGCCGAGCACGCTTATCCCGAGAAACCCGATCTTTCCCAAGTAACGCTGACCTAAAGTGCAGAGGACTTGAATCACCAAAAAAAGTGCGGCGAAGCTCAACACACGTTTGAGAGAAACGGGCAACTCCAGGTGAAGCTCCGTGCGCCCAGCTTCATCGTGTTTGCTTGCGCGGCGTACAAATGCGAGGGCCACTGCAGCCATGACAAGCAGGGGCCCGGCTGCGGTTGCTACCGCCGTCGGCGACAGGAGCGCAAGAATAACCAGGTTCCGCACAAACATCGCAATGATCGTGAGGAGCATGGCCGAAAGCGCAACGCCGGACGCGGTACTTCCGGCTCCAACCGGTCTAGCCAGTTCCAGTGCAGCGGCGCTGCTATTAACAAAACCTCCAAGAAAACCGCTCAGGTATATGCCTCGCGTGCCGTACATCTTGAGCAGAACGTAGTTCACGAACGCAATGCCTGCAATGATGATGACCGTTATCCAGGCTTCTCGCGGATTGATCAATTCCCATCTGTCAATGAACCGGTTGGGTAATATCGGATAGACCACGAGCCCGATCAATCCCAGGAGAACCGCGCTCCTGATTTCCTCGGGTTTCAATCCGCCTGCAAACCGGCGCAACTCTCCCTTCCACGCTAGTAGCATGGTCATCAGGATGGCTGCTGCTACTGGCGTAAATAGGTGACCTTGACCGGCGAGCGCTCCCAAAACAAAAATCACGAGCAATGCGGTCGACGTGGTCGCTTCCAGGGACCGGTCAACCAGCACAGCACGGGCGTTGGCGGCAACCACGATGAGAAATACTCCCACCATGGACGCGATAACCATCGCTGACCCGAAAAGAGCGGCAGTCGTTCCCAAGAGCGCGGTCAAGGCGAACGTGCGCGCACCGAGGTCCTTGTTCGACCACTCCCTTTCAATCCCCACCAGCAAACCAATTCCCAGAGAGACGGCAATCTTTGCCGCCACTTCTGCCGGTGGAAACCGAGCAACGATCATTGCCGCGGGCGATCCCAGAGCCTCCATAAAGGAACAATACCGCAGAGTTTTCGAAACTGAGCTAAAAAGTTTGGGATTTTCACTTTAGGTATTGCGCAAACCTGGGTTCACATTCCTATCGAGAACCGTGCTCGGTCTGAGTCGTTTTCCATCGCTCCGTCATCCTTTATCGTGTCGTCAATTCTATTTTTCTGAATTCATGAGGAAAGAACTATGCCTAAGATGAAAGTCGTCCAAGTCAGCAAGGCCGGAGGGAATTTTGAGCTCGTGGAGAGGAACATTCCCGAGCCCGGCCGGAATCAAGTCAGAATTAAAGTTGAAGCTTGCGGCATCTGCCATAGCGACGCGGTGGTGAAAGAGGGCTATTGGCCTGGGATCCAGTACCCGCGGGTTCCCGGACACGAAATTGCCGGCCGCATCGACGCCGTCGGCGCTGACGTTACCAACTGGAAGCCCGGACAGCGCGTGGGTGTGGGATGGCACGGCGGCCACGATTTCACCTGCGAAGCCTGCCGCCGCGGAGATTTCATCAACTGCAAGAACGAAAAGATTACCGGCATCACCCACGACGGCGGCTACCAGGAATATATGATCTCGCCGGCCGAGGCCGTGGCGGCCATCCCCGACGATTTGGCTGCCGCAGATGCCGCGCCGCTGCTCTGCGCGGGCATCACAGTTTTCAATGCGCTGCGCAATTCCGGCGCGCGCGCCGGAGATCTGGTCGCTGTGCAAGGCATTGGAGGATTAGGCCATCTCGGGATTCAATACGCGCGGCAAATGGGCTTCCGCACAATCGCCATCGGGCGCGGCAAAGACAAAGAAGCGCTGGCGCGCAAACTGGGAGCGTGGCACTATGTCGACACCGCCGCGGGCGATCCGGTTGCGGAGTTGCAGAAGTTCGGAGGCGCTCGCATCATTCTCGCCACCGCTCCCGATTCGAAATCGATGGCCGCGCTGTTCGATGGACTTTCTGTCAATGGCGAGATGGTCGTTGTAGGCGCTACTCAGGACCCCATCCCGGTCACGCCCATTCAATTAATCAGAGGCCGCAAGGCGCTGCAGGGGTGGGCTTCCGGAATTGCCACCGATTCTGAAGACACCATGCGCTTCAGCACGCTCACGGGAGTTCGTCCGATGATCGAGAAATTCCCTCTGGAAAAAGCTGCTGAAGCTTACGACCAGATGATTAGCGGACGCGCCCGCTTTCGCGTCGTGCTAACCATGGGCGGATAACTCCCTACGGCAGCACAGGACTTGAAATCTTAGGTGCATCGCATGGCGGACCGTTAACCGTTTCCTGGCTGGCTATCGAGATCGCACCAGTACTGGCTAGCGCTTTACCGTGAAAGGTGCCGCCATTTAGCGTGATGCTGGCAAGCGCCAGGATTTTTCCGCGGAAAATGGAGCCGATCCCAATCGTCGCTGAGGAACCGACCTGCCAATACACGTTGCAACCTTCCAATCCTTTTTCCCAGAGCGGCTGGGGCCCGTCCTTCTTCTTCAGAATTATGGACACTGTGGAATCGCTGGCCGTCGTCAGAGTGCTGCCCATCTGGAAAATCCACTGCGCATTCACATCTCCCTGAGCGTCGAGCGTCAGAGCGCCAGTCAGTCCGGCGGAAGACGAAAAGCAATAGACTCCGGGTACAAGCGTCAATCCGCCTAGATCCGTGCCCGTAAGGTCGGTGCCACACGGCGCGTTGAAAGCTTCAGTGTATGCCGTACTCAGATCCGTTTGTGCCTGGGCCGTCACGGCGCTCGCATCGAGGTACAGGATACCGTTTACCTGAGATTGCGTGAGGCCAGTTACAGCAGGTGTCGGGGAACTGCCTACATCGCCAATGACGAAGGTATGTGCGCTGACGTTGGTGATGCCGGAGGCACCCAGCAAAGCAAATTTGTCAGCGGTTCCAAGATCGATCTCAGTTTGGGCAAAAGCGCCAGTACCCAAAGACGATAAAACGAGCAACAAAGCGGCGAGCAATTTCATATTTCCTCCCTATTCGCGTGACTTCATGTGTCTTTCATGTAGTCATGCTAATAGGGCGCAACGTCCTATAGCTGAGCACTTTTGCACATGCCCCTTAAACAATTACCTACGATCTGCGAACCCTACTGCAGCTCTTCCATGCACTTTGCCAGCACTTCCCTGCTGGGACGGGTCAACGATTCGGGCAGGGTTGCGAGCGGCTGATCGGTCAGGTTGAGCATATCGATGAAGCTTGGGGCTTTGGCATTGACGTAGAACATGCCGGTCAGCACTTCACCTTTCGCGTGGGCTTCCATCAACCGGCGCACGGCCTGAATTCTGTCGGTCGGGTCATAGTCTGCCTCCAGCTTGCTCAAGCGAAGACTCGATCCATCGTGCATGGTGATCTCAAAGGTCGTTCCCGGATCGTAGTCAACGTTGATTTCTTCAAAAACCGGCACAAAACCAACTTCGTTCAACTCCTCTTCGTGCTCCTGCACATATTTGTAAGACTTGG
>PMSZ01000374.1 GCA_003168235.1 Acidobacteriaceae bacterium | reverse complement strand
TGCTTTCCGCGGAAAAGCAAACAACGCTGAAAACCCTTGCTGGTAGCGGAGTTTGCCGGTGTCCTGCTAGCCATTCGCCATCCAGTGATGCGCGAACTGCTGGGAAAAACGCGGGGAGCCGTTCACGAGAGTGAACTCGGAGATTGCCTGAGGCGGGGAGTTTTGTCGCGTGGCGCGCCGGCGGGACGCGACGAGTCGGTGAGATCCCGGCGACGCGGTCGCTTTTGCCGGCGGAAGCGACGGGTGCGTCGGCGATCGTGAGGGGCGACACTGCGGTTGGTGTGGAAGCGTTTTGTCGATCGGCCAGCGACGGGATGCGAAGTTCTGCGGTAAATCTTGCCGCCAAGCTTCATGGCGGTTTCGGGTCGGTCGCGCCGAGCTCGAGGGCGACGGATCGCACCCTGCAGCGCTCGTCAAGTGTGTCTGTTCCAAAATCCCCTGCTTTAACGGGCGCCCAAGTCTTTGTTTTCAGGGGAGTGCTGGATGCGGCTCCCGCCGTTCGAAAAACACATGATTGCGGAACACCTCGCGCTCTCGCCGGCGCAAAAAGGCTACATTTTGGGAGAATGTCCGCTAATGCCCGCGAATGTCCGCTCTTGTCCGTTGACCGGTGACAGGATCCTAGCGCATGATGCGCGTGAAGACCAGATCGCTGATCGGGTGAAAGGATTCAAACTAACCCCTTCCCAGTGTCTTCGCTCGACCGAGACTTCGGATCGGAGAGAAAAATGAAAACTGCATTTCGATTACTGTTCGCATCGCTCTTGCTCGTTGGGACGACCTCGCTGGTGAACGCCCAGACTCCCGAGGTTACCCACAACACCTGGACCAGCGGCGCGCCACTGCCGACTGCCGTCACGTTCGCAGCCGCAGCGGTGCTCGAGGACGAGATTTACGTGGTCGGCGGAGAGAACGCCGATAACACGGTCACGGCCGACACCCAAATTTACAACCCGGCCACCAACGCCTGGAGCACTGGCGTGTCCTATCCAACGGGGATCGCATCGGCGAGCGCTGCGGTGGTGAAAAACGTCTTATATGTCTTTGGGGGCACCGGCGACCTGGAGACTCCGTCGAATGCCGTTTGGGCATACAGCCCCAAGACCAAGACATGGAGCGCAAAAGCGGCGATGCCGACGGCGAGGTGGAGTACCGCGGCTGTGGTCGAGAAGAAAACCAACATCGTTTATGTCATCGGCGGCAGTATCAACGCCAACCCGACTTTCACCGCCGCAGTCGAAAGCTACAATCCCGCGACTAATACCTGGACCGAGGAGGCGCCGCTGCTGGTGGTCAAGTCGCAGGTAGCCGCCGGCTTGCTCGGAACGACGATTGTGGCCGCTGACGGAGGGACCAACGGGGGAGGGGATACCGGCGACAACGAAGGATACGACGCCACAACGAACACGTGGACGGCGCTCGCATCCGACCCCGCGTCCCGGTATGCATCTTGTTTCGGATCCATTGGTGCGAAGTTCTATGACATGGGCGGAAACTCTGCGTCAACTTTCGCCGATGATTTCCAGCTGTCGAAGGACAAATGGACGACGACGCTTGCTTCCGTCCCGCAGTCAGTCCTCTTCCCCGCTTCCGCAGTGTATAAGGGGCAACTCTACTGCGTCGGTGGCTGGGCATCCTTTGGGGGGCCCATCATCGACAATGTGCAGATTTATCAGCCGTAACAGGAAAAGAGTCGTGGGTCTCGAAGAACTATGCGCCATTTTGCCGGAGAAGAAAGTTAATGCGAGCATCGACAGGGCTCTTGTGTTGAAAGCACTCAATCAGATGCGTCGCGAAAGTCTCCGCCTCAGTTCTTGGGGCGGATGGCCATCCCCAAGTCGCGCTCCATGCGTCGGTACCAGGTTTCATCGTCCCTCTGGTACTGCACGACCGCCATCGTCAGATCAGGCGGTATGCCCTCTTGTTCAGGGCCGCGCAGGATCACATTGAGCCGATCCTGGACTACCTCTTATAAACTGCGCTCCCAAACCGGTTCGTAAGCCAGAAGCCGGTTCCCATCCTTCAGCCTCAGGAAGATTTTGTCCCCCTCGGTTTCTTCTCTGCTGGCCAGGGCTTGGGCGGAAAACGGGCAAACCATGCCCCGGCCCCGTCGTGCCAAGTAAACATAAGCAGAGGCACTTGGAGGAAGAGAAATGAAATTTAAACTTGGAGTCCCGTTCCTCGCGGTGAGGATGGCTTTAGATCAGCAACCACACATCACCCCTACTCTCGTTACCGGGCTGCCGATGCTGATCGGGCAAGCTGCCGAGGTGCGGGTTGCAACGGCTACGGCATCAGCTCTGTTCTTTGTCGGCCCGCGATAATCGCGCGCGAACTAAAAGAAGTCGCCGGTCGCGTGGATAGTACCGCCTTCAGTCACCACCAGCACTTTCAACTTGCGCCCATCATGCATCACGAGCGTAAGAGGATCATGGTGAAGCGGCGTGATTGGATGCCAGTCGGGATGCCCCTCCACGAGCGATACGCGCCCGCGCCTGTCCAGAGTTGTCGGCAGTTGTCCGCCGAGTCCATCGGGGACAAATTCCAGAAATTCATCAANNTCCGAATTAGTTTCTCCATAAATCACTCACTGCGCCCAAAATGAGCCGCGACCGGGTCGGGGTCTTACCCTTCTGCGAACGATCTGCACGGTGCGAGTCGGCTCCTCGGTCTGCACTTCGACCGCCGTCAATCCCATTCGTCCCATCAGGCGGTCCAGCTCGTGCACCTGATTGTGCGAAGCCTTCCCGAACGCTAGAGTAATAATCGTGCGGTTGGCGCTTCCGATGAGCAGAGCTTGGGTCTGTGATCCATCGTCCAGGCACTTCGTTCCCGTGACCTCAAACCTCTTGACGATTGTCATTACAGAAACCTCCGAACCTCCATGAGACTTACGGCGGCGTTGCGAAGTCAAGTTACCACCGTCACGTTGCCGAGCGGGAACGAGGATCAAAATCGGGTCTTAGCTGTCCACCTCACTATAGGGAAAAGTTATTGCCTCAGTTTGAACTTAGAGATTTTCTCGCCCATCAATGGCACGGCGATAGCACTGTGGAGCGTCGTGCGGAGATATCAATCTTAGATCAGCGCATAAAAAGCCGCTGGGCATTCC
>PMSZ01000414.1 GCA_003168235.1 Acidobacteriaceae bacterium | reverse complement strand
CAACACATCGAACGCCATCACCCAGGTCGGGTCGAGATGATGCGAGGTGGGAATTAAATCGGAGATATAGCACGCCTTCTTCTTTTCGTTGGTCCCACCGCCACTTTCGACAATCACCGCCTGCATACTGGCCGTGTGACCGCGAAAAACCTTGACCGAGACGCCGGGCACAATCTCCTGATCGCCATCCAGCAGTACCATTTGACCTGACTCGATCAACGGATCGTAATTGGGGCTCCTGTAGCTGACGGCGTCACGCTCGAGCTGCAGGCGCCCGTGCTCCCACTCTCCCCGCTGTACGTAATACTTCGCGTTCGGAAATGTCGCCACCATCTGATCACCGCGTGGCACCGTGTTCCACCCACAGTGGTCGAAATGCAAATGCGTATTGATGACGATGTCGATATCTTCGGGCGCAAGTCCGGCGGCATGCAAGTTATCGAGGAGCTTTGCCGGCTGTTTGTAGATTTGCACCAGCTTTTCCGGCAGTTTGTTGCCGATGCCCGTCTCGATCAGGATGTTCTTCTCGCCGGTTCGCACCAGCAGCGAATTCAGCCCCGCGTCGACTCGGTTTTGCTCGTCAGGTATGACCTTCTTTGACCACATGGTCTTTGGCACCACGCCGAAGAACGCTCCGCCGTCGAGGAAGTAAGTTCCATCAGAGACGATGGTAAGTTCGAAATCGCCAAGAGTCGTACGGTGCATAAGACCCGCCTACTTCAGCTCCTTATTCCAAAAATCTTCCATCATATGAAACAGCTGCGTGCGCGTGCCTGAACCGGAAATCCCGTGCGTTTTGTCCGGATAGACCATGAGCCGGAACTGCTTTCCCGCCCGAATCAGGGCGTCTGTCATCTGGATCGTATTCTGAAAGTGAACATTATCGTCGCTCGTCCCGTGCACCAGCAGCAGCGAACCTTGCAGGCTGCTGGCGGCGCTGACGATCGAATCGTCATAAGCGCTGGTATTGTCCTTCAGCAGTCCCATGTAGCGTTCGGTATAGATCGAATCGTAGTCGCGCCAGTTCGTCACCGGAGCTACCGAGATTCCCGCCTTGAAGCGGTTGGAGTGGGTCAGCGCGTAGAGCGTCATCGAGCCACCATTCGACCATCCCCAGATCGCGGTCCGCGCGTGATCGAGCTGCGGAAACTGCGCGTACAGCTGGTCAAGCGCTGTCAACTGGTCTTTAAGTTCCACGGGACCCGACTGCAGGCGAATTGCAGCCGAAAATTTCCTGCCGCGATTCGGCGTACCGCGATTATCGACCGAGAAAATCGCAAATCCCTCGTTCGCCAGAACCTGGTGGAAGAGCGCGTTGGTTCCGCCCCAGGCATCCTGCACCGTCTGCGCGGCTGGGCCGCCATACACGTGGACGATGAGCGGAATTTTTTGATTGGGCTGCACGTCGCGCGGCAAAATCAGATAGCCGTACAACACGGTGCCATCGTCCGCTTTAAATTCCAGCATCTTCGGCGAGATCGGGTCGTAATCCTCGATGCCACGACCAGCCCATATTTTTTGGCAAGCGCCGCCCGGCGCACATACCGAAGTCCGCGGCGGATCGAGCGTCGCCGAGTGCGTTTCGACAAAATGCTGGCCATCGTCCGAGAAAGTGGCGGTGTAACTGCCCGCCTCCGACGAAAGACTCCGCATCCCCGAGCCATCCAGCTTTACGGAGAAAAGCTTCTCCTGACGCGGGTCCCCTTTGTTGGCAGTGAAAAAAACCTTGCCCGGGCGATCGCCACTCGAATGATCGCCCGGCTTATCGGCCTGCTTATCGACAGACGATTCGTCCGCGCCGTTGATCGCGATCACTTCGTAGTCTCCGCTTTCAAGCTGGCGTTCGAGCTTGCTATCCGCTGCCAGCGGGTCCGCAGCGTCGAAACTGTAGAGATAAATGTGAGTGTGGCCGTCGCGCCAGCTAGTGAACAAAAACCGATCGCCGGATTTCAGAATGCGAAAATCGTCGTTAACGTTGACCCACGCGTCCGGCTCCGATTCGGTCAGCACCTTGCGCGATTTCCCCGATTTCGTGTCGATGAAATAAAGGTCCATCACATCCTGTTTGCGATTCAGGATCTCGGCCCAAGCCCAGCCTTCGCGAATCCAGCCGAAGCGTGGCAAGTAGGTGTCGCTGTCGTCGGTAAGCTTGATCCAGCGCACCTTGCCGCCGTTTCCACTCACAATTCCCAGGCGGACTACCGGATTAGGGTCCCCAGCCTTCGGATATTTCTCCTGGTCCACGCGCGGATGCGTTGGCAGCCAGTCGGTGATGGGATACGTCGGCACGGCGGTCTCGTCCATCTGCAGAAAAAGAATGTCGCGTCCTTCTGGCGACCAGAAGTAATTGCTGCGCACCGCCAGCTCTTCGGCGTAAACCCAGTCGACTTCCCCGTTCAGGATGTTGTCCCCGCCATTGTCTTTTTCATCGCGCGTGACCGCATGCTCGCCTTCTCCCGATACCGGATGCACATAGAGATTGTGCTTGCGAACGTAGGCGAGCCGCCTCCCGTCGGGCGAGAACTTGGGGTCCTCGCTTGCATCCGGAGACGACGTTAGCTGCACCGACGTCCCCGTGTCCAGGCTGTAATACCAGAGTTGTCCCTGGGAATCGAAGAGCAGGTGCCTCGAATCGGGCGCCCAGGTGTAGGCAGCCACGTGATACCGCGTCGCCCACTCTCGCTGCCGTTCGTCCTTGATCCGGCTCTGCGGCGGCGCCAGTTGCGATAGCTTCTCCTCGCTGACCAGCACCTTCTTTTCGGCCGTCGTCGCGTCCACATACCAGAGTTCGCCGTGCTCGCCCATGTCATCGCGCTGCACGAAAGAAACTTTCGTGCCGTCCGGGCTCCACTTGATCGTCTCCGGAGCGCGCCCCGTCACTCCGCCCTCCGCGAATATCTGTTCAATGGTGAGCCGCTTCGGCGGCGCCGTGGCGGGATTCTGGGCGTGTGCGGCGGAAATGAGAACCAGCAGGTTGGCCGCGAAAACGAATAGCAACTTTTTCAAGCACATACTCCGATTCGGCATGAATAAGACCCAGAGAAGATTACACGATTGCGAAGTCGCAATTACAGAATCCGGGCAATGAGTCTCATTTCCGCGCCCGCCGGATGTTGCGCTTCATACGCCGCGATTTCCGCTTCGTGTTGCAGCGTGAGTCCAATATCGTCGAGCCCGTTGAGCAGACAATGACGCGAAAATTCATCCATCGTGAACGTCGCTGCGAATCCGCGGTCATCTTCCACGCGCAGCGTTTCGAGATCGATCGCCAGGCGGTAATCGTCGATTTCCTTCGCGCGGCGCGTGATCTCCCCGATCTGCTCGTCGCCGAGACGTACCGTGAGCAGGCCGTTCTTCAGGCTGTTGTTGGCGAAAATATCGGCGAACGATGAAGCGATCACCACCCTGAAACCAAAATCCATGAGCGCCCAGACTGCATGCTCGCGCGATGAACCGCAACCGAAGTTCTTCCCTGCGACCAGAATCGAAGCGTTCTGATAACGCGGCATGTGCAACACAAAATCGGAGATGTTTTTCCCGTCGCCCGAAAAGCGCCAATCGTAAAACAGAAATTCGCCAAACCCCGTGCGCTCGATGCGCTTCAGAAACTGCTTGGGGATGATCTGATCGGTGTCGACATTCACCTTGTCGAGCGGGACAACCTTGCCAGTATGTTTGCGAAACGGTTGCATGATTCCTAATTCCTCCCGTCGGCCATTGCTCTCCGCATTCGAATGATGGCACCGGCAGGACGCGTCCTCTCCACCATCACGACTACTGAAATCGCCAATTCCTAATGTCCGTGAAATGTCCCGCAATCGCCGCGGCTGCAGCCATCATCGGACTCACTAAATGCGTCCGCCCACCGCGCCCCTGCCGCCCTTCGAAATTTCGGTTGCTGGTTGAAGCGCAACGCTCTCCCGGCTGCAGAATGTCCGGATTCATTCCCAGGCACATCGAGCATCCCGACTCGCGCCACTCAAATCCGGCATCCAGAAAAATGCGGTGCAATCCTTCCTGCTCCGCCTCTCGCTTGATCGTCTGCGATCCCGGCACGACCATCGCCCGCACCTTCGGATTCACATGTTGCCCCTTCGCCACCCGTGCCGCTGCCCGCAGGTCTTCGATGCGCGAGTTGGTACACGAGCCGATAAACACCCGATCAACCGCAATCGATTCGATCGGAGTTCCCGGATCGAGCCCCATGTATGCGAGCGCCTGTTCTGCCGCGCGCCGGTCGCTTTCCTGCGCGAAGGTATTCAACTCGGGCACGCGGGCGCTCACCGGCACAACCATTCCCGGATTTGTGCCCCAAGTCACGAACGGCGCCAGCATTGCCGCGTCAATCTCAATCACGCGATCAAACTGTGCCCCAGGATCGCCGGCCAACGTCCTCCAATACCCAACCGCTGCCTCCCAATCTTTTCCCTTGGGAGCAAAGCGTCGCCCGCTGACATACGCGAATGTCGTCTCATCGGGCTCGATCAGTCCCGCGCGCGCGCCCGCCTCGATACTCATATTGCACAGCGTCATCCGGCCTTCCATCGATAACGCCCGCACCGGATCGCCGGCATATTCGATTACAAATCCGGTGGCGCCGTCAGTTCCGATGCGTCCAATAATTCCGAGCGCCAGATCTTTAGCGGTCACGCCCTCGGCCAGCTCTCCGGTGACGTGGATCTGCATCGTCTTTGGCTTCTTCTGCGGCAGGCATTGGGTCGCGAGCACGTGCTCCACTTCTGACGTGCCAATGCCAAATGCCAGTGAGCCGAACGCGCCGTGCGTCGAGGTGTGGCTATCACCACAGACAATCGTCATCCCCGGCAGGGTAATGCCCAGTTCCGGACCGATTACGTGGACGATGCCTTGCTCCGCCGAGTCCATGTCGAACAACGGAACCCCAAACTCGCGGCAATTCTTTTGCAGCGCTTCAATCTGTTTCGCTGCGATCGGGTCGGTAATCGGAAGGCCACGCGGAGTGGTTGGAATGTTGTGGTCGACAGTTGCTACCGTGCGCAGCGGTTGCCGCACTGGACGCCCATTGGCGCGCAGTCCATCAAACGCCTGCGGCGACGTCACTTCATGCACCAGATGCAGATCGATATAGAGCAGCGCCGACTGCCCCTCCGGGGCCGCAACTACGTGCGCATCCCAGAGTTTCTCAAACAAAGTTCGAGGAAGCATATGTCCAGTTTCGCCCATCGCACGCCGATTGTTCAAGCACACGTTCTCGGGCAACGCCGCTGCACAGAACCTCGTCTTTCCGTTTATGATTCAATCAGCCCTTCGAGGAAATTGCTACATGATCAACGGCAAACGCATTGCCGTCGTCTTGCCCGCTTACAACGCGGAAAAAACGCTGGCAGCGACGGTGCGGGAATTGCCCGGCTTGGTCGATATCCGCATTCTCGTCGACGACCACAGCACCGACCGTACTCTTGAAGTTGCGCGTCAACTCGGCCTGCAGTGCTTCGCCCACAATCGTAACTACGGATACGGCCGCAATCAGCAGACCTGCTATCGCGAAGCGCTCGCCGCCGGCGCTGACGTCGTCATCATGGTCCATCCTGACTACCAGTACACGCCACTGCTTGTCACCGCCATGGCCAGCATGATCGCTTATGGCGTCTATGACCTGGTCCTCGGGTCCCGCATCATCGGCGGCACCGCTCTCCGTGGAGGCATGCCTCTCTACAAATACATCGCCAACCGCTTGCTCACCGCGTTTGAGAACCTATTCCTGCGCGTCAAGCTGTCGGAGTATCACACCGGCTACCGCGCCTTCAGCCGCGAAGTGCTCACTCG
>PMSZ01000093.1 GCA_003168235.1 Acidobacteriaceae bacterium | reverse complement strand
GTGGCAGACAGGCGAGTGCCGGTCATCGCGCCCGGCCACACTTTCTCCACCATCACCGAGAAGATCGCGAACATTGTGCTGAAGCGCCCGGTTTCTCTGGGATGGATCCTCGGCTTCCTGATCGTGTTCGGCATGTTGAATATGCTGGCCGGGGTCCTCGGCTACCTTTTTCTGAAAGGCGTCGGGATCTGGGGTATCAACATCCCCATCGGGTGGGGCTTTGCCATCATCAACTTCGTCTNNTGGTGGATCGGTATCGGCCACGCCGGGACGCTGATCTCCGCCATTCTGGCGCTGCTGCGGCAAACCTGGCGCAACTCGATCAACCGTTTCGCGGAAGCGATGACGTTGTTTGCGGTCATGTGCGCCGGGACCTTCCCTCTGGCTCACATGGGACGACCGTGGCTTTTTTACTGGATGTTTCCCTATCCCAACACCATGCGGTACTGGCCGAATTTCCGCAGTCCGCTGGTGTGGGATGTGTTCGCGGTCTCGACCTACTTCACCATTTCGCTGGTGTTCTGGTTTGTCGGCTTGATTCCCGATCTCGCCACTATGCGCGATCGCGCCGAGAACCCCATCATTCGCGGCATTTTCGGGCTGCTGGCCATGGGATGGCGCGGTTCGGCCCGCCACTGGCATCGTTACGAGACGGCCTACTTGCTGCTGGCCGGACTGGCGACGCCGCTCGTGCTCTCCGTGCATACCGTCGTGAGCTTCGATTTCGCCGTCGGCATTGTTCCCGGGTGGCACACCACGATTTTCCCGCCTTACTTTGTGGCGGGCGCCATTTATTCCGGTTTCGCCATGGTGCTTTGTTTGGCGATTCCGATTCGCGCCATTTACGGCCTGAAGGACTTCATCACCGAGCGGCATCTCGAAATCTCCGCCAAAGTCATGCTCGCGACCGGTCTGATCGTCGCATACGGTTACTTCATGGAAGGGTTCATGGGCTGGTACAGCGGCAACCAGTTCGATTCGTTTCTCATGTGGAACCGGTTCCACGGCCCTTACAAGTTCTGCTACGCGGCTTTGCTCGCCTGCAACATTTTTATCCCGCAGGTGCTCTGGCTGAAGAAGTTCCGCGTCTCGACCGGATGGCTGTGGCTGATCTCGTTCATCGTGCTTGTGGGGATGTGGCTGGAGCGCTTTATCATTATCGTGGTTAGCCTGAGCCGGGACTTCGTCAATTCGTCGTGGGGCATGTACTACCCGACCAAGTGGGACTGGATGACGTTTGGCGGCACCATCGGATTGTTCCTGACCGGCATGTGGCTGTTCCTCCGTGTTCTTCCCAGTATCTCCATCTTCGAAATGCGCACCCTGCTGCCGGAAGCAGAGGTGCATGAAGCGGCGGAGGTGAAGCCATGAGCATCCGAGCGACCGATTTTTCCGAATGTGGCCCGGTGTACGGACTGATGGCCGAATTCGATTCGGCCCAGGAGTTGGTCACGGCCGCGCACAAGACGCACGAAGAGGGTTACCGGAAGATCGACGCCTACAGTCCGTTTCCGATCGAGGGTTTGGCCGAGGCCATCGGCTTTCACAAGAACCGCGTCCCGCTGGTCGTCCTCATCGGCGGCCTGATTGGCGGGCTTTCGGCCTACGCGCTGCAGTATTGGGTGGCGGTCATCACCTATCCGGTCAATATCGGCGGACGGCCGTATCACTCCTGGCCATCGTTCATTATTGTGACCTTCGAGCTGACCATTCTTTTCGGCGGAATTTCCTCCGCGATCGGCATGATCGCGCTGAACGGTCTCCCGCTGCCTTATCACCCGGTCTTCAACGTGCCCGAGTTTACCAAGGCCACGGAAAATAAATTCTTCCTGGTCGTCGAGTCGAGCGACCCGCAGTACGATTCGGCGCGGACGCGTTCGTTTCTTAACGGCCTTTCACCACGGATGATCGCGGAGGTTCCGAGCTGATGATGCGTGCCCCTCGCGATCTTTTCGGGAACCTCGGAACCGGCAACCTCCGGACGGTTTTGCCCGCACTGCTGGCCCTCATCGCCGCGACCGCGGGGTGCCGTATCGACATGCACGTGCAGCCCTATTACCGGCCCATGGCTAAGAGCGATTTCTTCGCCGACAATCGTTCCGCGCGAATGCCGGTTGAAGGGACAGTCGCGCGCGGCGACTTGCAGGAAGACACTTATTTCTATACGGCGAAGATCGGCAATGCGACCGGCGACTATATGCCTTTCCCGGTGACGCCCGAAGTTCTGGCCCGCGGACGCGAGCGTTTCAACATCACCTGCGCGCCCTGCCACGGCCGCGTAGGCGACGGGAACGGATTCATTCCCACGCGCGGTTTCCGGCAGCCGCCGTCGTTTCACATCGACCGCCTGCGCAAGGTTCCGGTCGGCTATTTCTTTGACGTCGATACCCACGGCTACGGCGTGATGCCCGACTATGCCGCGCAAGTTGCGCCGCGCGATCGCTGGTGCATCGCCGCCTACATCCGGGCACTGCAACTGAGCCAGAACGCGACGGCAGCCGACATTCCGGCCGGACAGAAAGTTCCGTCGCCGGCGCCACCGTTCCGCGATATCGGTAATGGAGCCACGCTGCCGGTACCCGCGCCCGCGATCCCTGCCGGCGAAAATGAAGGGGAGCCCAAATGACGACGGCGGCCATAAAGATGACCAAGTCGGACCTGATGGCTCCGCCCGTGGCCCAGAGCATCCAGACGCGTTCGCTCTTTATCGGACTGGTTGGGGCGCTGGCTTCTGTGGCCGGCGTTTTCATAGCTCCAGAAAGTTTCTTTTCCGCTTATCTTTCCGGCTATATGTTCTGGCTGGGGCTTTCGCTCGGATGCATGGCCATCCTGATGCTCCATCACCTGGTCGGCGGCGCCTGGAGCATCGTGATTCGCCGCATTCTCGAATCAGGCATGATGACGCTGCCCATGATGTTCTTCCTCTTTATTCCGATTCTGCTCCACCTGCCGCAACTCTACTTCTGGGCGCGGCCGGAGGTGCTGGCCGATCCGAAGACCGATCCCAAGATTATCGAGATTGCGCATAGCTATCTGAATTTCCATGGCATTCTCGAGCGCTACATCCTTTATTTCGTCATCTGGATCGGGATGGCCTACTTCCTGAATCGCTGGTCGACCGAGCAGGATTCGATTGCCGGGCAAAGCACGCTGCGTTTCCGCGCTCTGAGCGGACTTGGGCTCGTGATTTACTCGCTTTCGATTTCTTTCGCCGTGATCGACTGGGTGATGTCACTGCAGGCCCGCTGGATCTCGACCATCTACGGCCTGATCTTCATCGCCGGTGAAGCGCTATCAGCGCTCTGTTTCTGCGTGGTCATTGAGACCATTCTCTCGAAGCGCAAGCCGATGTCCGACTATCTCACCGACACCGAAGTGCACGACCACGGCAAACTGATTCTTGCTTTCGTGATGGTGTGGACTTACTTCAATTTTTCGCAGTGGCTGATCATTTGGGCCGGCAACCTGCCGGACGAGATCCCGTGGTTCGTGCGCCGCATGAATGGGGGCTGGGGAGAAGTAGGAATGTTTCTGGCCGTGTTCCAGTTCGCGGTGCCGTTTGCGCTGCTGCTGTCGCGCCAGTTGAAGCGCAAAGCGCGGACCCTGGTGCGCCTCGCTTCCTGGATATTCCTTATGCGCATGATCGATATTTATTGGCATGTCGAGCCGGCGCTGCATCCGACGTTCCATGTCAGCTGGTTGCATTTCACGATCCTGGCCGGTATGGGCGGTCTTTGGATGGCCTACTTCTTCCACAATCTCAGATCGCGTCCGCTGCTGCCGATCAATGCGCCGCAGACGCTCCGGTTGCTGGGGTCGGGGCATGAATAACAGAGCACGAGTGACGGAACGAATCGTTACGGAACACGAGTAACGAGTAACGAAATAGGACGCACGAGAAGAAGAGTGACCAGATATGAGTGACGAGATGATGCCGCACGGCCACTCCGGCCATGAAACCGAGTACGAGCACGAAGACCTCGGAACCCGCGGTGTCTTCGCCTTCATGATCGGTCTCGTCGTCAGTGGCGTGGTCATTTATTTCATCATCGTCGGCATGTACAAGTTTCTCGACCAATACGAGCACTCGCACATGGCGACGGCCACCCCGCTCGATTTGTCGCTAGGCACAGAGTCGCGTGTGGTGACGCAGGCGGATATGGACAAGGCCTTCAAAGACAATGGCGCGCCCATGCTCGAAACCAACGAACGCGGACAGTTTCGCGACTTCTTGCTCAATCAGGAAGATCAGCTCAACAGCTATGGCTGGATCGATGAAAAAGCCGGCGTGGCACATATTCCGATCGAGCATGCTATGGACCTGATCGTCCAGCGCAAGATCCCCGTCTATCCGCAAAGTAATGCGGATGCGGGAATTGCTGCGGGTAGGAAGACGGCCGCCGAGAAGCGATAGACGAGTTACCGGTCCGGCCGGATCAACCGGAGAAGGAAAAGGCAGTGCGCAGTAAAAGTGTTTTAACCAATTCGATGATCGTAGCAGCATTCCCGCTCCTGCTGGCCGCGGCTGTATTGCTTTCGCAGCCACTGTTTGCGCAGGTGCGCGGTCCGATGACCGGCGGCATTATGACGCCTCCGCCGACGCAGCGCCCGGCCGGATTGCAATTCGTTGGCATCGATCAACATCTCAACGCCGAGGTTCCCGGCAATATTGAGTTCCGTGACGAACTCGGCAACCCAGTCCAGCTTTCCGATTACTTTGGCCACGGCCGTCCGGTCATCCTGAATCTGGGCTATTACCAGTGCCCCATGCTCTGCAGCGAACTGCTGCAAGGCCTGGTTGGCTCCATGAAGGCTCTGACCTTCGATCTCGGCAAGGATTTTGACGTGGTGACGGTCAGCTTCGACCCGCGCGAAACCACCGAGATGGCTGCGGCAAAGAAGCGCGACATCATGAAGCGCTATGGCCGCGCCAATACCGAGCAGGGCTGGCACTTTCTCACCGGACGCGCAGACCAGATCGAAGCGCTTACCAAGGCCGTCGGCTTTCAGTTTCAGTTCGACCCGAAAACCAACCAGTACGCCCATGCTGCGGCCATTGTTATGCTCACTCCCGACCGTCACATTTCGGGATACTTTTATGGAGTGGAGTTCTCTCCCAAGGATCTGCGCCTCGGACTGGTGCAGGCCTCGCAAAACAACATTGGCAACGTCAGCGACCAGGTGCTGCTCTACTGCTATCACTACGATCCCATGACTGGGAAGTACGGCGCCGTCATCGGTAACATTTTGAAGCTGTCGGGGCTCGCGACGGTGCTCATCATGGGAATCTTTATGTTCGTCATGTTCCGCGCCGATCGTCGTTACGGACATGGTTCCGGGCATAGTTCGGGTGGAGACGCGGCCGGCGGCGATTTGAGACGAGTCACGTAATTATGTCGAATTATTTACCATTGTGGCCCGATCCGGCCTCGACCATGGCAGGTCAGGTAGATGCGCTCTACATCTATCTGCTGCTGGTCTCTGGCCTCATGACGGCGCTCATCTTTCTCGCGGTCGCGGTGCTGGCGATCAAGTACCGCCGTGTTCCGGGGCGCGACGCGCACCAGATTGAAGGCTCGACCATCCTCGAAGTCAGCTGGTCGGTCATTCCGTTCTTTATCATGCTGACGTTTTTCATCTGGGGAGCGGTCATCTTCTTCGAGGAGCGTACGCCTCCGGCTGATGCGACCGAGGTCTACGTCGTCGCAAAACAATGGATGTGGAAAATCGAGCATATCGAAGGGCAGCACGAGATCAACGAACTACACGTCCCCACCGGACAGAACATCAAGCTGATCATGACCTCGCAGGACGTGATTCACAGTTTTTACATCCCTGCCTTCCGCCTCAAGCAGGATGTGCTGCCGGGCCGCTACACTACCTTGTGGTTCAAGGCAACCAAACCCGGGCGCTACCATCTATTCTGCGCTGAATACTGTGGGACGATGCACTCCGGGATGGGCGGCGATATCGTCGTGATGGAGCCACAGGATTACGCGCTGTGGATGGCTGGCGGAGCGTCGAACCCCTTGCCGGAAACGGGCAAGGCATTGTTTGCGTCGCTCGGCTGTTCCACCTGCCATCGTTCCGACGTGCAAGGCGAAGGTCGCGGTCCGGATCTAGCTGGTGTCTACAACAAACCGGTGAAGCTCGAAGACGGGCGGACTGTAATCGCCGACGAGAACTATGTTCGCGAGTCCATCCTCGATCCCACGGCAAAGATCGTGAGTGGCTTCAAACCTGTAATGCCTACTTTCCAGGGCATTGTCAACGACGATCAGTTGAACGCGCTGGTGGCTTACATCAAATCGTTGGCCCAGTCTTCGTCAGGTCAGCCGTCCCAGGGGACCGCAGGGCTCGAGAACCAGCCCACCACTCCCGCAGGACAACCCCAGAATGTGCAGGTGCAATAGTCATGGCGACGACAGCGATAGCGGCGAACGAGATTCCGAAGCTGAATTACCTCAACAACGGGCATACCATCAAGTCCTGGCTGTTGACGACCGATCACAAGCGGATCGCGCTCCTTTATCTGTTCTCGGTCACGGCCTTCTTTTTTCTCGGCGGATTTTTCGCCATGCTCATCCGGTTGGAGTTGTTGACACCGGAAGGCGACCTGATGCAGGCCGACACCTATAACAAGGTGTTCACCATGCACGGCATCGTCATGGTGTTCTTCTTTCTGATCCCGGTCGTGCCAGCCATACTGGGTAACTTCGTAGTGCCCCTGATGGTGGGCGCGAAGGACCTCGCCTTTCCGCGTATCAACCTGTTGAGCTGGTATCTCTACGTCGCGGCCGGCGCACTCTTCTTACACTGCATGTTGAACGGCGGCGTCGATACCGGATGGACGTTCTATACCCCATATAGCACGGCAGCCAGCAACACCAACGTAGTCGAAGCTGGACTCGCCATCTTCATCGCCGGCTTCTCGTCCATCTTTACCGGACTCAATTTCATTGTCACCATTCACCGCATGCGCGCGCCCGGCCTTACCTGGAGCCGTCTCCCGCTGTTTATCTGGTCGACTTATGCGACCAGCCTGGTCATGATCCTCGGCACGCCGGTGATTGCCATCACGATGGTGCTCGTGGTTGCGGAGCGCCTCCTCCACCTCGGCATTTTCGATCCCGCGCTGGGCGGAGACCCGATCTTGTTCCAGCACCTGTTCTGGTTCTACTCCCATCCCGCCGTCTACATCATGATCTTGCCTTCGATGGGAGTGATCAGCGAGATCGTTCCCTGCTTCTCGCGCAAACGCGTATTTGGCTATAACTTTGTCGCTCTTTCGAGTGTCGCTATCGCCGTGTTTGGATTCCTGGTGTGGGCGCATCACTTATTCGTCGCCGGCATTTCTCTCTATTCCGCGATGGTTTTTTCTTTTCTGAGTTTTGTTGTGGCCATCCCTTCCGCCGTTAAAATCTTCAACTGGACAGCCACTCTTTACAAGGGTTCCGTCACCTTTGCCACTCCCATGCTTTATGCCTTTGGTTTTATCGGGCTGTTTACCATTGGCGGATTAACCGGCGTGATGCTGGCTACCATCGGCATCGATGTTCACGTTACGGACACTTACTTTGTCATCGCGCACTTTCATTACGTTATGGTGGGGGGAGTGCTGATGGGCTATCTCGGAGGATTGCATTTCTGGTGGCCGAAGATCACCGGACGCATGTA
>PMSZ01000326.1 GCA_003168235.1 Acidobacteriaceae bacterium | reverse complement strand
GAAAGCTGGAGACTTGATCAAGACGGTCGACGGAAAGCCGATCCGCACGCCGATGGAATTGCTCGCCGAATTGCAAGACAAGACGGGCAAAGTGAAGATCGGTATTCAGCGCGGTGAGTTCTCGACCGAAACGCTGGTTCTGATCGGCGCTCACTAGGAAGAAGCAGGTGTCAGGTCGCAGGTCTTAGGTCTCAGGAAAATCCTGGGACTCGCGGTCTGAGTTTTCCTGACACCTGAGATTTCTGGTGCGCCCGGAGAGATTCNNTCCAGCTGAGCTACGGGCGCGTATTGCCAGTGTACATCGTCGGCGCGGACCGCCTCAACGGTCGCGACGAATCACCCTTCGACCGCGGCCAGCGAACCCTTCTTCTTGCGCTGATTTGACTGCAGGACTTTCTTGCGCAGGCGCAGAGACTTCGGCGTGACCTCGACAAACTCATCGTCGGCGATGAATTCGATCGCCTGCTCCAGATTGAGATTGCGGTAGGGGACGAGGCGGATTGCTACGTCTGAAGTCGAAGCTCGCATGTTGGTCAGCTTCTTCTCGCGCACAATGTTGACGTCGAGATCGGTATCTTTCGCGTTCTCGCCGATGACCATGCCTTCGTAAACGTCAACGCCGGGTCCGGCGAAGAGTATGCCGCGCTCCTGGAGATTGTAGAGCGCATGGGAAGTCGTAACTCCGGGACGGTCGGCGATCAGCGCTCCGGTTGGGCGATGCGGAATTTCTCCCTGCCACTCGATGTAGCCGTCAAACAGAGCGTTCATGACGATGGTGCCGCGCGTGTCGGTGAGCAGCGTGCTGCGCAGCCCGATCAATCCGCGGCTCGGCACGCGGAACTCGACGCGCACGCGTCCGTAGCCGTGATTGTGCATGTTGACAACTTCGCCTTTGCGGGAGCCAACGTGCTCCATCACCACGCCGACGAACTCTTCGGGAATATCGACGGTGAGATGTTCGACCGGCTCCATCAGCTTGCCGTCGATGTGCTTGGTGACGATCTCAGGTTTGCCAACCATCAGCTCGTAGCCTTCGCGGCGCATCATCTCGATCAGGATGGAGAGCTGCAATTCGCCGCGGCCGAGGACCTTGAACGAGTCGGTGCTGCCAGTTTCTTCCATGCGCAGGGAAACGTTGGTGAGCAACTCTTTATCGAGGCGCTCGCGCAGATTGCGCGAAGTCACATAGGTGCCTTCGCGTCCGCAAAAGGGAGAAGTGTTGATGGTGAAGAGCATCGCAATCGTGGGCTCGTCGATGACGATGGGTGGAAGCGGCGAGGGATTCTCGGCGTCGGTAATTGTTTCGCCGATGGTGATGCCTTCAACTCCTGCGACGGCAATGATGTCACCGAGCGCGGTCTCCGTAATATCGGTGCGCTTGAGGCCGGAGAAGCTGAAGAGCTTGGTGATCTTTGTTTTGTGGAATGATCCGTCGCGCTTGGCGATGGCGACGTCTTCGCCGGTTTTCATGGTCCCGGAAAAAACGCGGGCAATCGCGAGTCGGCCAAGATAGTCGCTGTAATCGAGATTGGCGACGAGAATCTGCAGCGGTCCGTCTTTGTCTCCCTGCGGAGCGGGAATGGTGTCGACAATCGCCTCAAACAGCGGGCGCAGATCTTCGCCATGCGATCCCTGATGGACAGCGGCAGTTCCTGCTTTCGCGTTCGTATAGAGAACGGGGAAGTCGAGCTGGTCTTCTTTGGCGTCGAGATCGATGAAGAGGTCGTAGACTTCGTTCAAGACTTCCTGCGGACGCGCATCGGGACGGTCGATCTTATTAATGACCAGAATCGGCTGCAGGTTCGCTTCGAGGGCCTTGCTGAGCACGTAACGCGTCTGCGGCAGCGGACCTTCGCTGGCGTCAACCAGCAGCATAACTCCATCGACCATCTTGAGAGCACGCTCGACTTCGCCGCCGAAGTCGGAGTGTCCAGGCGTGTCGACGATGTTGATTTTTGTGCCGGCATAAAATACGGCCGTGTTCTTGGCAAGAATCGTGATGCCGCGCTCGCGTTCGAGATCGTTCGAGTCCATGACGCGTTCGGCGACGGTCTCGTTGTCGCGGAACGTGCCGCTTTGGCGGAGCATAGCGTCAACCAGCGTGGTCTTGCCGTGATCCACGTGGGCGATGATGGCGATGTTGCGAATACTTGGGTTCAGGTTGAAAACTCCTCATGGTTCGCCGTTTTTGGCGTGTACTACTACTTTACTATGGCGGGTGCCTCAGGGGCCTGTCGAGGCGCCGCATAGTAGGGATCGGCGGCCGTTGTAAACTGGGGTGGCCGCTCCCAGCATGCGTCCAAGCAAAAGTTGGTACCGCCGCCGCACTCCTCTGTTGACAGCGGTTATGCTCGTGGCGGCCACTTTCTGCCAGGCACAACAGGCGGATCGGGGAACAAGTTCATTGCCGGATGCTCCAAAACCGAGCATTCGGGAGCCCAAGAGATTCTTCGCCCGCTGGGCTGACTTTTACCGGCAGGATTGGCTGCCAGCGAAGCCTTCGACTGCGGCATCTTCGTCAGCGCCAGCGTCAGTGCCTGCTCCAGAGCGACGAGGGCTTCCGTCTCCGCTGGATTCACCTCCGTTTCCAAACTCCGATTGGTCTTATGGCGGTTCGCCGGTGATTGGCGAGCCGGACACGAACAGCTATCCGCTGATGACGGCGATCAATGAGGCGCGCAGCCGTACGAAGCTTTATGGATGGGTTGAGCCGACGCTCAACTTCAGCACATCCAGCAACAGCAATGCGCCTGAGGCGAACGATGTTTACTCCAATCGTTTCGAACTGAATCAGCTGGTGCTCTACGCGGAACGTTTGCCGGACTCGGTGCAACGCGATCATGTTGATTGGGGCTATCATCTCACCGCTCTTTATGGCACGGATTATCGCTTCACCACCGGGAAAGGTTACGGAGCTGACCAACTGCTCGACGATCATCATCAATATGGCTTCGATCCGACATTGGAATACTTCGATCTCTACATTCCGCAGGTTGCGCAGGGAATGAACCTCAGGCTTGGTCGATTCATTTCCGTTCCTGGGATTGAGGCGCAACTGGCGCCGAACAACTACATCTTCAGCCACTCGCTGCTCTATGCGATCGATCCGTTCACCGACACAGGGTTGATCGCAACGGTGAAAGCGACGGACCAATGGCTGGGGCAACTGGGCATTACCGCTGGGCACGACGCTGCTCCTTGGGCTGGTGGTGCGAAGCCTTCCGGTACAGCGTGCTTGAGCTACACGACCAAGCCGGTGAATGACAATGTTTACGTTTGCGCCAACGGAATCAATGATGCCAAGTACGCTTACAACAACCTGCAACAGTATGACGCGACGTGGTATCACAAATTCTCGAAGACGGTGCACATGGCGACGGAGAGCTGGTACATGTATGAGCGTGATGTGCCTGCGATCGGAGGCACGATCAAGCCAGAAGCAGGCGCGAACGGCGCTTATTGCCTGACGGGCGAGCAGCGTTGCACTGCTCCAGAATATGCGGCAGTAAATTTTTTGCAGAAGGAACTTTCCGCGCACAACTTCCTGTCGTTTCGCAGCGACTTTCTTGACGACAAGAAAGGCCAGCGAACGGGATATGCCACGAAGTATTCAGAGAACACGATCATGTGGTGCCATTGGTGGGGATCGACGGTGCAGCTGCGTCCAGAGCTGCGCTTCGAGCGCGCGTGGGACCGGAAAGCATATGACAACGGTCGACGGCAGAACCAGCTCACGGCGGCGAGCGATTTGATCTTTCACTTCTGACCATTTCAGTTTTTATCTTTATCTCCGCTCGGAGCCTTGCCGCTCCGGTTCCGGTTGAGCCAGTACACGCGTCTGCCCCCGATGCTCGTTCTTTTTGACCACAGTGTACCGGCGCCGTTATCTCCCCATTTGATCGGCCACATTGTCACAGAAGCAAGAACTCGCGGATGGGACAGGCTTTCCAACG
>PMSZ01000460.1 GCA_003168235.1 Acidobacteriaceae bacterium | reverse complement strand
GCCGGTTAACGTCTGCGCCCATTGGCCGACGCCGATGACGTCAAACGATCCGCCGCCCGCAAATGTTCCGCCGCCTGAGATCGAACCGCTCATCAGAGCGCCGGTAGCGAAGCTGACGCTCCCGAGCGACCCACCCGGCTTGGCCTGCGTGCCGTTCCATTGAGTCAGTTCCGACCCCCTGGAAGTTATCGTGGATACTCCGATCGTTCCCAGTCCGCCGGTTCCCGTCATGGCTGAGATCGAAACGGTGCCGTCCTGGTTGGTGAGCGTGATGCCGTCCGCCCATGCGACCATCGGTAATGCTAATGCCAATAACGCAAAAACTACTGCTCGCCTCATACTTGTTCCCTCCCACATCTTTCTTCAGGTGATTCACCCTGGAGTTGTTCTCCAATGGTGCGGGTCGTTTGCTGGCCCGGGTGCTTTCTCTTTTTCGGAGAAGCGGGTATAAGTTGCTACAATTGCTTGATAGGTTGCCTGCAAAACGCCCGTCTGTCAAGGGTTTCGTATGTTTTCCACAGGTTGCTGCCTGCCCCGTTGCTGGTTTTCGTGCCCGTTTGCGGGCACCCAGTCAGCCTCTTGACCGCTTCGACCGCTCCCGATAGCCTCTAATCAGCGCCCTTGCGTAGCTCATTCATGGCTGCCTCCGACACCCCCGACACGCCGCCCGTAACTGATTCACAAAAAAGCACTTCCTCGCGCGCCCCGGCTCCCAAAGATACGCAACTTTCTGTCCCGGACGGGGTTTCTAAAGATGTGAGCAGCGTAGCCATGGACGGCGGAGTGCTCGATCGCGGACTTCTGAACACTGGAGCACGCAATGGTGGGCTGCTTGGTTTTGCGGGCGCCTCGTCTCCGTCCGCAGCCACGGCGAAATCCGTGGATGGCGATTCCGACGCCGAGGTGATGCTGCGGGTCAAGACGGGCGACGAATCCGCCTTCTCGTATCTGATCCAAAAATATCGCCGGCCGATGGTTGGCTTTATGTACCGGCTGTGTCACAACCCTTCGACCGCCGAAGAGTTGGCGCAGGAAGTGTTTTTGCGCGTGTACCGCTCGCGCACCAGCTACGAAGCGAGCGCTAAGTTCACGACCTGGCTGTATCGCATCGCGACTAACCTCGCCGTGAATCACGCGCGCGATAATCGCCACGAACGTCCCGAGAACACTGTCCGCCTGGATGAGCCGGACCAGGAAACCGGAACCACGCCCGATCTGGCTGACGAGTCGCTCACCGCCGAAGAGCAGATCCTGAAACGGGAGCGTCTGGCCGCGATCCGTAACGTCGTCAATGCGCTGCCCGAGCGTCAGCGCGTAGCTGTCATCATGCATAAGTATCAGCAGATGGATTACCGCCAGATTGCCGGCGTCCTGAAGCTGAGTGAATCCGCCACCAAGTCGTTGCTGTTTCGCGCCTACGAGACATTGCGCGAGCAGTTGAAACCATTTGTTTCGGGGAAGTAGAGGAAAGCAGTATGAATTGCCATCAAATTCGCGAACTGTTGCCGGACCTGGCCGCTGGCATGGACGCTGAAACAATGCAGCCGGAGGTCAATCGACACATCGCATCCTGTGACGACTGTGCCGCGCACCTGCGCGACTTGGTGAAAACCATGGCGCTGCTCGATGAGTGGCAGGCGCCCGAGCCGTCTCCCTATTTTGACACTCGCATCAACGCCCGCCTGCGCGCGGAAATGGCGCGTCCGCAAACATGGTTCAGCTGGCTGCGGCGTCCCGCATGGGCCATGTCGCTCGCTGCCGTGTTGTTTGCGGGAGCGCTGACGATTGGCGTCGGCAGCCAGTCCTATCTTTCGGAGCCCGAAACCATCGCCACCAAACCCCCAGCCCTCGGTCTGCCGGTTGAACCGGGAACCGCCGTCGGCGATCTGCAGGCACTCGACCGCAACGATGAGTTGTATGCTGATTTTGATGTGCTCGACGACTTGCAGGTGCAGGACGACGTGACCGCGAATCCGTGATCGAATTTTATAGAGACATGGGCTGCCGCGTCTTGGCAGCTAAGATGCTGCAGGCGCATTGAAGTTGACGAGGCGAGTGGCGCTGGGGGTGGGAGACCAAGGAATGCGGGCCTGGGGAATGTCGGTTTGGAGAAAACATGCGGGCGATCGGGCAGCGTTTCTGCTGCTGATGCTGTTTGTCGTTCTAACCTACGTCCTATCGCCCGCCCGGTCGTTCGCCCAATCCCAACAGGACGGCCAATGGCACAAGTTTCAGCCGGAAGCTGGTCCCGATCGCCCCGGTAATGCCAATCATGAAGGGCGTCCGCCCGAGAACCGCCCTGGCCACGCCGGAAACTGGCTCCGCCGCTACAAAGATCTGCCGCCTGCCCAGCAGCGCCGCGCGCTGGAAAACGATCCCCAGTTTCGCCGACTCTCGCCGCAGCAGCAGGCCCGCCTGCTCGACCGGTTGCATCATTTTTCCACGCTCCCTCCGCAGCAGCAGGAGCGCGTGCTCAACCGCATGGAAACCTGGGAGCACCTGACGCAAGACCAGAAGCAGCAGGCCCGCCAGGTCTTTCAACAGTTCAAACAGTTGCCACCCGCCCGCCGTCAGGCTGTCAACCGGGCCATCCGCGACATGCGCCACCTGACGCCCGTCCAGCGCGACAACCTCATCGACTCCGACATCTTCAGAAACTCGTTCTCGCCCGAAGAGCGCAGCCTGCTCCACGGAGCCGCCCATCTCCCCCTAGCCGCTGGAGACGGACTGCAAGGCGACCCGCCGGAATAAATAGTTCAGCCCTGTTGCGACGATGACACTGGACTCCGCGGAATACCTACGCCTCTGAGCCAAAAGAGTTTGATTCCCGAGGAGGACTGGGACTTAAAGTTCCGAATCGTTGGAGGGTTGTGATGTCCCGACGCCACCCCATAGATGGCAGTCACTACCTTCTTATCAGCGCCATCGCCCATCCCGCCACAAGAACTCCACCGACGAACAAGGCAAAGCAGTAGAGCCCGTATTTCACCTGCTCCAGCGGGGAGTTGCGCTGCGTGATGCCGAACACGATCGAAGCGAAAACCGCGAACACAACCGCGGCGGTGAAATGGGAGAGATTCAAAGTCACGGTTTCTTCCCCAGGGCAATGTGATGCGCATCGGCGGCAGCGATGTAATTCAACAGCCCGGCCACAATCAGAAATGTCTTGCCATAATCGGCCGCGGCGTTCGCGGCCATCAGGTTGCCCCAATCCATGATGCGCGCCAGAAAGTAGAGCGCACCCGCTCCCACATCGCCCACAAATCCCAGGATATCGAGAATGTCTCCGCCATTCGGCTGGTAAATCCGTCCCTGCATCCCCAGTCCGACCAGGAACATCGCCACCACCGACACCAGCAGCAGAATCCCGCGCCCATAGCGCTTCAGCAGGATGTGCCCGCCGCCTGGAATCAGCCAGCCTACGATCGGCGCCACTACCGCCATCGTCGTCAGCGGATACTCCGGCTCGGTCTTCGTGACCACGCTCTTACCTTTTTCTGTTGTCGGCTTGGCCATTCAGATGGTCACGATCTCTCGTTGAATTTTACCAGTTACCTCGGCGCTGCCGGGCCGGACGAGCACATCAACTTCCAGCCGCACGCCGAACTCGGGCAAATAAATCCCGGGCTCGATCGAGAACAGGGAATTCGGCAGAATCCGCCGCTCGTCGTGAATTTCCAGATCGTCCATGTTCGCGCCGTTCGAGTGGACCTCGGTGGCAATCGAGTGTCCCGTGCGATGGATGAAATTCTCTCCGTACTTCGCCTGCTGAATGTGTCCCCGCACCGCGTGGTCCACTTCCCATCCCGCGAGCGCCTTGCCCGCAGAAACCGCGTCCTGCACGGTCTTCACGCCAAGATCGCGGGCCTCGCTCACAATCTTGAAAATCTCGCGCTGCCGCTCCGTCGGAGCCTTGCCCACAACTCCCACCCAGGTGATGTCGTAATAAACCGCGCCCGGCGTATTTTTCTTCGCCCACACATCCAGCAAAACAAAGTCGCCTTCGCGAATCGGCACCGGACGGTTCGCGCTCGGCTCATAGTGCGGATTGCCGCTATTGGCGTTCACCGCCACAATTGGAGGATCGTCGGTCGTCAGGTTCTCGCGGGCAAATGCTTCCTTAAAGAAATTCTGGATCTCATGCTCGTGCGTCCCGCCGTTTCTCACGCGCCGCCCAATCTCCTGGAAAGCCTCAGCCGTGACAGCGTCAATGACCTTGCCCGCCGCGAAGTGCGATTGGATCTGCTCGTCGCTCAGCGTCGCCTCAAACTGCGCGATCAGGTCGGCCGCGCTGACAATGTTCTTTCCCAGCCCTCGGATCATGTCCGCCGTTCCCGCGTCTACCATCGAAATGGTGAAGACCGTATTGTTCGCCGAATACTGCATCGCCACGTTGCGATGCGCCGCCAGCATTTGCTTCAGTCCGTCGAACAGTTCCTGCCATCCCGCGTACTGTTTTTTCGTCCCCGGCAGAGTGTCCAGGTGTCCCGCCTCGATCTTGTGCACCAGTTTGATCGGCTCACCTTTGGCCGGAATCAGGTAGTACCAGCGCCGCGTGACCATGAGCCCATCCGGCAGCCCGAGAACGCGGTAAGCAATCGGATCGCGATGGTGATGATCGTAGAAAAGCCAGGCGTCAATGTTGCGCTCGCGCAGCGCTTGCTGAATGGCAGACAGGTCCATATACAAACGGTTATTCTACACGAGGGTGGGAGACTGTGATGCAGGCGCAGCGCCTACTAGTTTTTGAAAGGGTTGAGAATCGGCACGTCTAGCTGGCTAAAATCGCGTTCATTCCGCGTCGCAACAATCAAACCGTGCACCCTCGCGGTAGCCGCGATCATAGCGTCTTCCAGCAAGCCGTCGGGCTTCCCCTCCATGAGGCGACCCCATTCGCGAAAGCACTGCGTGTCCATGGGAAGGATCTGATAGGAGACTGCCAGTTCATCCACCCAGCGCTCGATCTCGTCCGCCTTCGCCGGATATTGATCTCTTGTGCGTTCGATCCCGGCCTGGAGTTCGCCCATCGTCACAGCCGATAGGAACAACTGGCTTTCCTCGCGGTGACTGAGCCATGCCACCACGGCGCCGTGAGGACGCCTGCGCCGGAACTCCGACACAACGTTGGTGTCCAGCAGATACTTGTTCACTCGAACTCCACAACGGAACGGCGGCGCCAGACGCGGCCTTTGCCGATAATATCGTCGAAGCGAGGTTCAGGTGCCAGCAGCAAGTCCTTGAGAGTAGGCCGGGCAGCTTTTTGGAGCCTCTCCCATTCCTCGATCGGGACCATGACAGCGGTCTTAATTCCCCGCCGCGTGACCACCTGGGGGCCCTTTTTAATCGTTGCATCCAAAAACTCGCTGAAACGCGCCTTAGCGTCTTGTACTTGCCATGAAGCCAAGTTGCACCTCCTCCAACAGTTATTGTACCGACTAGTCATCGGACTAGTCAATCGCAGGATTGAACAAAGAACATAAAGCCTTGTTCAAAAGGACGATTATCAAGGCTGGTGGTGTCACGCGGACATGAGCGTCCGCGCCACGGGTGGTTATTCCCCGTACTTCTCTTTGAGCGCCCGCGTCATCTCGTCGTGCAGTTGGCGGTAGTCCGAGTGCACGGTCGCGCGCAATGCGGCTTCCGTCGAGCTGCCCTGCGACAGCCGGTCAAGGATCCGAGCAATCTCACTCATGCCATAAGCGTCGCGGATGTATTCCGCCGCAGCCAGCGATTCGGCATAAGCGACGCTCGCTTCCGGAGCCGAAAAGCTCATGAAGCTGCCTTCAAGCATATTGAAGGGGATCTCGTTGCCGGAAGCGAACAACTGCTCCAGTTGCCGTCCGTTGACCGAAGATGATTTGCCCTCTTCCATCTGCGCGATGCCCTCATTCAACCAGGTCGGGCAGTGATTGCTCGACATTTGCGCGACAAAAGAGTGCGTCAGCTCGTGCTTGAGAACGCGCGCCAGATCGGACGT
>PMSZ01000329.1 GCA_003168235.1 Acidobacteriaceae bacterium | reverse complement strand
CGTGCCATCGGCGGCACGCACATACCCGTGAAACACGTCGTTCGCGTCAGAGTAGTCTGCCGCTATAACCCCCGCCTTGTTGATTTCACCGCCGAAAGTTCCCTGACCGATGCCCGTGCCCGCGCCCGCAACAGTGACAGTGGTTATCGCGCCCTTCTTGGTACGCACAAAGCCGTGGACCACATTGCTCGGGTCGATGTAGCTCCCCGAGATAGCCCCTGCATTATTGATGCCGCCGCCGTAGGTTCCCTGATCGGCGCCGGTGCCCGCCTCGGCGACNNTCCTTAGCACGCACGAAGCCGTGTGACGTGTTGTTTGAATCAGCGTAGGATCCCGAGATAACCGCCGCCGCGTTGATGCTCTCGGCGTGGGTTCCCTGACCGGCGCCCGTGCCAGCACCCGGCGCCTCGAAGGTGGTGAAGATGGGGCCTTTGCTATCCGCGATCCCCGCTATTGCCTGCTGCTGCGCGGGCATCGCCACGGCGAAAAGCAGACAGATGGAAAGAACGGCGACTGTGACAACCTTCCTCTCGCTGGAACGCAGTCCCCCTTCTGGAACGGACAACACCAGCGGCGTCTTCCTCATCCCATCCTCCTCAATAACACTGCCTACACACCGTGCTGGCTCTAAGCAGGAACTCCCTTTTTGACCTAAATAACGTGCCATTATCTATTCACTCTCTGACAGCGTCAATATGCAACGATTTTCATCACCGGCGAGAGTGTTTCTTGGGCGGGCAGTTGTTGTAACGTCGCCCTTACGCTCATTAACTTTTGGTCGGCTAATTCTCAATGAGTGCGATTCGTGGTGGTGCCAGGAGTTAGAAATTAGAAGGTGTGGGCCAGTTCCCCGCTAACAAATTTAGACTGGACCGGTGCCTGGCGCGGGCCCGGGGTTGGCCGCGGGTCGCGGAATCATGGTAAGTTAGATTCGCCTACAAAATTTTATAGGGTTTGGTGAAACCTGAGATTGCGATTCCTGCATCTCATGTTTCGCCCACCACCGCGAAAACTGCAATTTTGGAGAAGACTTTGTTGGAGAAGATCCTGGAGGATACTATGCGTCCTGTGCTGAAAGTTGTGCGCGTTGTGGCGACCCTGGCGGCTCTCGGCGCGCTGATGGTGTTTATGATGAGCTGCGGCAGCAGTCAGACCCAGGTGCGTTTTGTTCAGGCCATCTGGGACACGAGCACGGGCGCGGGTCTGGATATCTTTTTCAACAATACGAGGTACTTCGACGACCTCCAATTTCTGGGCCACGGGCCGGGCAGCGGCTATACGGCCGTGCCTTCGGGGAGTGACACGATCGAAGGGTTTCCTACGGGTCAGACCTCCAACCCGTCGTTCGAAAGTGAAGACCAGAGCCTGAGTTCGGGGACGGAGTACACGCTGGTGGCGACGGGCAATATCATCAACGTCAACAACGTGGAGATCATCAAGGCGGCCGACGACAATACAGAACCTGCGAATGGCACGGTCAATTTTCGTCTGATCGACGCCTCGCCCGACGGACCGGCAACGATTTATGCGTATCTTGTCCCGAATCCCGTGGTGGGTAACGGCTGCGATCAGGGTACGGAGATCAGTCTTTCCTACCCGTCGATCAGCGGGTACCAGGGTCTTCCGTATAACTCTTCGGGCGGTTACACGTTGTTTCTGTGTAACGCCGAAGGCGGAAACCCACTGTTTAGCGGGACCAACCTGGGAACGATCGGCGGCGCGAACGAAGGTTCGATTCGAACGATCATTCTCACCGATAACAGCACGGGGACGTACGTGAGTTCGAGCGCAATTATTTTGGATGACCTGAATTAGGCGTTATCGGATTCATCGAAACGAAGCAAAGAAACCGGGTCTCGACCGGGGTCCCGGGTGAACGACCTGACAAGCTGCTAGAATCCTTCTTTATCCGCGCGGCGCCCGCACGGCCCGCATTGAACCGCTTTGGGAAGAATGGAGATTTTCCGTTTGTTGAAATCCCTGCTGCTGGCGCTGGCGGTGGCCGCGTTGAGCCTGATTACGATCAGCTGTAATCCCTCGAGCACGGCGCAGGTGCGGTTTGTCCATGCCATTGAGGATGCCGGCGCGCTGGACATCGAGATCAACAGCACGAAGATCTTCAGCGATATTGCATTCACCGATTTGCAGCCGTTGACCGGCTATAAAGGCGCGCCATCGGGTGTTGACACGATGGAGGGATTCGTATCGGGAACCACGACGGAGGCTTTCTTCGTTCCCAACGTTAAATTATTCGAGGGGAGCGAATACACGGTGGTGGCTACGGGCACGGTGGTGAACACGAATAGCGCAGTGATTCTGGTGTCGCTCGACAATGACAATGTGCCGAACGATGGGACAGTGAATTTCCGTTTTATTAACGCAGCGCCCGACGGTCCGGCGACGGGGGTGGACATTTATGTGATGCCGGCGCAGGAGCCTCTGCAGTCGCCGGCGACGGTCGCCGGGCTCATCTACCAGCAGACGAGCGCTTACATCAACGTCCCCTACAACAAGCAGGGCAGCGGTTTTGTAATTTACGTGTGCACGGCGGGGACCACGACTCCACTTTTCAGCCAGGCGCTGGCGGTGGGCGGGCCGACGGAAGGCGCGATACGGACGCTGATCCTGACGGACCAACAGAAGGTGGAGGCGCTGAATCCGTTGTTTGTCGTGTTGAATGATGTGAATTGAGGGCGAGGTTAGGCGCGGCGTTTGCGCATCACTGAACCGGGCTGGGGAGAATAAGAGATGTTCCGCAGATTAAAAGCCGCGCCGCGCAGCTTGTTGCTGAGCTTAGTGTTCACTTCACTGCTCAGTGTGGCCGTGCTGGGCGTGGCGATTTTCGCCGCCAGCTGCGGCTCGGGTAGTCGAGCCTCGGTGCGCTTTGTGCACGCGATTCAGGATGAAACCGAGCTGGATATCGATGTGAATGGAACTCCGGAATTCACCGGGGTATCGTTTCTGGGGGTGCAGCCGAACCAACCGGGCTATACGACGGTGCCCTCGGGGAACGACACGCTGGAAGGACTTTTGTCGGGCACGTCGACCGAGGCCTTCAAGACTTCGGTGGGATGGGGCGCGGGGCAACAATACACCGTGATCGCGACGGGATTTTCGAAGACGGGCACGGACGGGAGCAACGTTGTGCTGTTGTCGATCCCGGACAATATTCCGACGCCAGGTTCGGGTGATGTGGCATTTCGGGTGATCCACGCGTCGCCGAGCGGGCCGGGCGCGGTGGATGTGTACATCGAACTAAACCCCAATACCGCGCCGACGCCGCCGATTACATTTCAAGGATTGGCGTACACGCAGGCGAGTCCGTACGCGTCGTTTGCCATCAACCCTAATGATCAGCCGCTGCCTCCGGGATTTACGGTGTACGTCACGGCCTCGGGAAGCTTGACTCCGATCATCGCGGAGCAGATCAGTCCGGGGGTGATTGGAGCGGTCCGCACGCTGGTGCTGACCGACGTGCAGAATGGGACGACGATGAGTTCGTCGTTCCTGGAGTTGACGGACGTAAACTGAAAACAGTTGCCAGTTGGCGGTTGCCAGCAAGAGCCAGAGTCATTGGCGAAAATCAGTGGCCAGAGTCATTGGCTAGAATCAGGGCAACTGGGTCCGAGCTTCTACGCAGCGTCGGTGCTGAAGGAGCGAGCGGCGGCTTCTTCGGAGTCGAACACCTCAAAAATTGTGAACAGCTTGGTGACTTGAAGCAGGTCGCCGACACGCTGGCTGAGGCTGGCGAGTTTGACGGCTCCGCCGGCGTTGCGGGCGGTGGTGAACAGCGAGACCAGGGTGCCGAGGCCGCCGCTGTCGATGTAATTCACTTCGCGCAGATTCATCACCACTTTCGGACTTTGGGCCAGAAGCTGTTTGACGGTGTCGCGGACCCTGGCCGATTCTTCGCCGAACACGAGGCGGCCGCTACAATCCACAATCAGGACGCCCTCTAACGATCGGGTGCTCATTGTCAGCTGCATAGATGAATCTCCTGAACTGATGTGCTGCAAAAAAGAGTCGCGGCAAAAAGCGCGCGGGAAAAACTCTCTACGAGCGTACCCCGCTTGAAGGCGGCGCGCAAGCGCAGGGAACGGCGAGCGGAGACGGCTGTATAATCGAGCATTCCGATGAGCTACCAGGTCCTGGCGCGCAAATACCGGCCGCAGAAATTTTCCGACGTGATCGGCCAGGAACACGTGACCCGCACGCTGCAGAATGCGATTGCGCAGGAACGGATTGCGCATGGCTACATTTTTAGCGGACATCGCGGCATCGGCAAGACGACGGTGGCGCGCATTCTGGCGATGGCACTGAACTGCCGGTCGGCATCGGGAGACGCGGAAAAACCGGCGAGTGAACCGTGCGGGGTATGCGTTTCCTGCACGGAGATCCGCGCGGGAAATGCGGTGGATGTGATCGAGATCGACGCGGCCTCCAATCGCGGGATTGACGAGATTCGCGAACTGCGCGAAGCCGCCCGCTATGCGCCCTCGCGCGATCGATACAAGATCTACATCCTCGACGAAGCCCACCAGATCACC
>PMSZ01000328.1:2592-12072 GCA_003168235.1 Acidobacteriaceae bacterium | reverse complement strand
ACACGAACGACTTGCCGTAGCCAGTCGAGCCGCGGACGTTCGGAGCAATGCAGACGTATCCGCGAGTGACCAGGGCAACCACCGCGCGATTGAAATAATCTGTCGTTTGCCCGGTAGGGCCGCCGTGCGGCAGCACGATCACCGGATTAGATCCATCGCGCTTCAGATTGAATGGCACCCAGACGAACGCGCTGATGATTTTTCCGTCGCCGCTGCGATAGTGGACCAATTGCGATGGCGGAATCTTCGCCGTGGTCAGGCTGGCGATGGCCGAGAACGAAAGTTGGCGCGGCTGGCGGCGCGCTATGTCATAAACCCAAATGTCGACGGGCTGTGTCGAACTCGTATGAACCACCAGCAGGTTCCTGCCATCGGGCGAGAACGTCGTCGGATTTCCCGTGTAGCTGTTCAATCCCGGGGGAAGGTTGAGCTTCGCGCCCTTCAGCGTCGCGCTGTCAGCGAGGTAGTCGTCGATGCGCCCGTCTTCGTTCACCACGTAGGTGAACTGTTTGCCGTCCGGCGAATAATTCGCCGACTCGGCCTCCCATTTCAAATCGGTCACCCAGGTGAGTTTCTTGGTTGCAATGTCGATCTCGGCAACGTTCGGAAAGCCGCCCGGCTTATCTGACGTGACGAGTAACCGGCGGCCGTCGGGCGAGATTGCCGACACGGTCGTGCGGCGGTCGCCCTCGTGCTTGGTTAAATTCTCCCGCTCACCACCGGCAACTGTGATCCGATATACGTCGGAATCGGTGTCCCCAACATTGGCGCGAGTGGCATAGATGAACTTGCCATCGGCGGACCACAAAACGCCACCCCACAGACGATCCGGACTCTTTTCCTGGGTGAGATTTCGCACCGCATGCGAGTTCCAATCGAGAATGGCGATATCCACCATTGATGCCGTTTTGGGCTTGTACTCAATGGCGAGCGACTTGCCGTCGGGCGACCAGGTGGCTCCGGTTTCAGAAATCTCAGGTGTGTTGGTCAGGTTGACGACCGCGCCGCCAGCACTTGGTATGGCATAGAGATCGTAGAGTTCGCCACCCGCGCGGTCCGATTGGAAGATGATCCACTTTCCGTCGGGAGACCAGGTCGCGCCCGACTGACGATCGTCGGACTGGCTCAACTGGATCGGCCATCCGCCGTCGGCGCTGACTCTCCACAGATTGTTGCGGCCGGTGAGGTTGGTGGTGAAGACAATCTGCTTCCCATCGGGCGACCAGGCTCCTCCGCCGGTCGAACGCGTGAAAAACAAATCGTCGACGGGAATGGGGACTGCGGCGTCCGCGGTGGTCGATACGATCGTTTTCGGGTCGGTGATTTCGCGCGTATCGGGCGAGTCGGAGGCAGCAGCAGAGAGCAGCAGCATGAGGACAGCAGCGAGAGTGAAGAACTTCATAGGGAGCTCCGGCATTCGGCGGGAATCTTCGGCGCGAATCTTACGTGGAGGAAGCGGAGCAAGTCAACGCGCGGAGGGGGTTATACGCGCTGAGGGGAAAATGCTACAGCCGATACGGAGGGGCGGGGCGCGGACGCCAGTCAGAAGGGCACGGCGGCGGGTTGATGCTGGGTCGCGAAGAACGGCGGATTGTGCAAGAAACGTACTGAACTGCGGAAGGCACGGAAACAACCACGGGGCGTCAATAGGAACCCGCTAATCGGCCCGAAACTTTAGGGATCGGGGCCTGGCTTTACGTCGCTGGGTCAGAGTGTGGGAAACACGACCGGATTCCGCAGAGAATAAGCCCTAGAATTCCATATAGGACAAAATTCGTCGCAAAAACAATTGCGAAAAGCGCGAGCTCGGACCAAATTGAAGTTGGCTCCGCCATTCCAAGAATCATTGCTGGAGCGAGGGCAAGTATGACATAGAAATTGAAATGCACGGGAATGTGTAGCATTTGTAAGCTGTTTCAACCCGAAGAGAGTCGCTGCAACTAGGACTCCCACGCTGCCTGAGATTAGAAACCAACGCACAAAGCGTTTCATAGAATGGCCACCAGGATCATTTTTACCAAAGCCTATTTGTATGGGAACTGGGGCGCTGCGAACTGGCTTGGGTTTAGTTGTCCCGTAAGCGTACCAGGATTGAAAGTAACTGGGCCGGTGTTAATCCCAGCAGCCCCAAGGACCAGTTGGGGCCAACTTGTGCAATCGCAAATATGTGCGCCCCCACCAATATCGAGCAAGTCAACGCGCGGGAGACTGCGATTTCGACCTAATTAGGGCTGAGAACTTTGAATTTCGGATCCCAGGAAAAGAGAACAGCCCGCAAGTTTTTCAACCTGCGGGCCGCCCGGTGGACTGTTTGGGATTGACTGAGGTGGTCACTCTCGTGGCCCCTCGCTCGTTNNTGTTCCCGATTCCCCCGACCAAAGGTTCCTCGAGAACTCCGCTTAGAGCAACCGCCCTAAGACTCAGCCACCTCACCTGGTCTGGAATTGCTACAACTACCATCTGAACTTGTCATCCGACCACCTCCTTTCCGGTGTAAGCGCAGATTACAAAAAAAGCCGGGGCGGAGTCAACGGCACCGAGGTGGAGTGCCGTGGGAGGCAATAGGCCGTTCCCAGTTGCCGCTTCCCGGCCAACAGGCGTACTGGAGAACTGACAACTGAGAACTGCCTTCCACGGGTAAACTGTTGACCAATGAAATCAGTTCTCCAAGAGCACCACCCAACATGCCGGCCGTGAGCGTGGCTTGCACCGTGCTCAACGAGTGCGATGACATCGATGCTCTCGTCGAGAGCCTGATGCAGCAGACGCTCTCTCCCGCTGAAGTCATCATCGTCGATGGCGGATCGGCCGACGGCACTTGGGAGCGGCTGCAAGCTGCCCGCGCAAAATATCCCGCCCTGATTCCGATCCGCGACGAAAGCTGCAGCCTGCGCCATTCTGCGGGNNTGCGCCGATGCGGGATGCACTTATCATCCGGATTGGCTCGCGAACCTTACGGCTCCGATTTTCAGAGGCTCGGAGTATTCCGTAGGCGGATCGTATCTTGATCCCGTCGGCGCCACTGTATGGGACGTTGCTTCGGCGCCGTTTTTCGGAGTCAAGTTGAATCCCGGCGCGGCGACTAAATCTTGCACCGCGCGGTCGATGGCTTTTCGCAAAGATCTCTGGCAGCGCGTCGGCGGATTCCCGGAGGACGTTTTTCTCGGAGAAGACACGGCATTCGATGCCAAGGTGCGCTCGTTGGTGATGCCGGCATTCGCGGAACGCGCCAAGGCCGCTTATCATCCGCGACAAACTTTTCGCTCGGCGCTGCGGCAAATGGTCAGCTATTCCGTCACCGACGGCGTTTTGGGCGGACGCTCGGCCCGCCTGTTCCGTAACCTCGCCCGCTGCCTCGCCGAGATCGTTGCCGTTCTGGCCCTGTTCTATTCGCCGATTCCTCTGTTGTGCGTGCTCGCGCTGGAGATTTATTTTGCCTTTCGGTTGGACTGGAGCGATTTCCCGAAAACCTCGCCGCGGAAGCTGGCCGCGCGCCTCGCATTTTCCCTGCTGGTTCCTTGGATCGTCGCGTGGTATCAAACGCTGGGCAGCGTCACCGGAAAAAACCGGCCCAACCGGCAGAATTTCAGCTAGGCGACCGTAACCCGACGGCGCCGCACTCGCAGTACATGCACGGCTGATACCTACCTTCGTGCCTTCCGGTTCCCTAGACTAAGAGAAGACTGAAAGAACTCCTGCAAGGCAGGCTCGGCTTCTCCCCCAAGTCATGATCTTTGTAAGTCATAGATCTTTTAGGTGTTTCCGCGTCGCTACTGGGATTTCCAGTGGTAAGCATCCGGTTGGGCGAGTCCTAAATGTGCGAGCACGCGGTTGGCGAATTCATGGGCCATGGCATCGGCGCTTGGCGGGTGGTTATAGAACGTAGGAATCAGGGGAAAGATCGTAGCCCCGGCATCGGCTGCCAGCGACATATTGCGGATGTGGATCTTGTTCAACGGAGTTTCGCGGATGCAGAGCACGAGCGGCCGGCGCTCCTTGAGGGTCACATCGGCGGCGCGCTCAATGAGGCGCGATGCAGTTCCGTTGGCAATGCGGCCCAGCGTTCCGACGCTGCAGGGGATGACGACCATGGCATCGGAAGGATACGACCCGCTGGCAACGTTCGCTCCGATATCGCGGTTGGATTGTTGCTGAATCTTTGCCGAGGGCGCGCCGATGATTTGATGGAGCAGGTCGGAGCGGCCTTCGACGCCGAGTTCCTCGGCCATGACGCGCAGGGCGCTGTCAGAAGCGATGAAGTTTACCGTCTTCACCCGAGCATCGCGTTCGACGGCAAGAAGAAAGTGTTTCAGAAATATGGATCCGCTCGCGCCGGTGGTGGCAATAGTCAGGTTTTCCGGCGTCAGCGGCAAAGTGAGTGCTCCATGAGGCATCCAATGCACGGCCTCGAATGCTGAGGATAGGGATGCCGGAAAAGCAAGTCAAGGCGGCTTACAGCTGAGCTTTTTCTCACTTGTCATCCCGACCTATGACTTGTCATCCCGATCTATGACTTGTCATCCCGAGCGAAGCGAGGGATCTGCAGTTAGCTGGCTAGGCAAAAGACGAACGACTAGAGACCAACGACGGATTTATGGCAACCACCGGCATTTTACGTTCGCGGCGCAGCGCCGCGCAGCTTCACGCTATCGCCAGCGTGGAGCGTGAGATTCGCGCCATCGATCATGCTGGCGGACGCAAGTATCTGCGCGATTTTCGCGATGCCTACTGCTCCTATCAGAAAGTGATTGCTGCCAGCGATGTCCGCCGCGAAATCGCCCAGGCGGGAACCGTTCTGGTCGGCGACTACCACGCCTTGCCCAACTCGCAGCGCTATCTGGCTTCGCTGCTCCGCGATTACGAATTCCATCAGCGCCCCATCGTGCTCGGCGTGGAAACTATCTTTTCTCGCGACCAGCATATTCTCGACGAATGGTTCCTCGGCGAGATTGACGAAGACGAACTGCGCCAGCGCATCCGCTTCGAACTTGACTGGGGATACGACTGGGCTCCATTTTACGAACTGCTCTCCGCCGCGCGCGAGCACGTCTCCTACATCTATGGGCTCGATTGCATGCCGCGCGAAGATCTGCGCAAGATCGGAGCGCGCGATCGCCACGCCGCCGACAAAGTCGCCGAGCTGCGGCGCTGCCATCCCGGGGCTCTCATTTTGGTGCTTTTCGGCGAGTCGCACCTCGCACCCCAGCATCTGCCGGCCTTGCTCCAGCAGCGGCTTCCGGCGGAACCGGTGCTTACCGTTCTGCAAAATGTCGACGCTCTCTACTGGCTCGCTGCCGGAGAAGCCCGCGACCATGTCGAAGCGGTTGAAATCCGTGACAAGGTTCTGTGCGTTTTCAACGCCACCCCGCTGGAAAAATACGAGAACTACCGGCTCTGCCTTGATCGCTGGGGACGAGATGACCGTGGCGCGCCCGACCTCGGGCCAACGCTCTACAACCTGATCAACGGCATGGTGCGTTTTCTCGGCATTAACCAGTACTCGGCGCACAATACCACGCAGCCGAAGCTGCTGGTCGACCTGATGCCCGAGGTCCACACGCGCAGCTCGGATGCCCTGCTTCGCCGCCTGCTTTCGCGCAAAGGGTTCACCGCTGAACAGCGCGGTTCGCTGCTGCGCCAGGTTCGCGAGCGTGGCAGTGTCTACCTTGCGCCCATCAACGCCATGTATGTCAGGCAGTTTTGTATGACCTCGGCTGCCGAGGACGCTACTCGCTTTCTGCATCAGGCGTGTCGCGGATTGCCCAATCTTCCGAACGGCAAGCCTTTCGAGCGGCATGCCGCTGCCCAATCCTTACCGGTTGTCCAGTCGCTCGAAAACGACGACCTGTTCTTCATCTCCGTCCTCGAACATGCGCTGGCATTTTTCGGGTCGCGGGTCTTGTATCCGGCGCGGCCCGCGCTTCGCGATTGCGACATCGCGGAATTATTCGACGTGACTCGCGAAGATTTGGAACAGCAAACTTCGCTTGCGTTTCCCGATGCGGTTGAGGCGCTTGATTTTCTGATTCAGGCGCGCCAAACACCGGATCTCGCGCCCCCCGATGCTGCTCCGGCGTTTACCGGCAGAAAGTACGAATACGTGGCCGAGCAACTCGGATATCTCACCGGCAACGATTTATACGACGCTTACCTCGAAGGCCAACTCACAACCGCTACCCTGCGCAAGTTCTTCCTATCCCACATTGAGCAGCCGGGTGTGGCGCGCGCCACGTATCTGCAAATCCTGGGCAGGCTGAAATAGCAAAAATTTCAACAGTTGCAAGACACGCCTGTCCAGATAGCGGATCAGTTTGAAATTCTCAGGGGGTTTCTGAGAGCATAGCTGGCATGAAGACTCATTACAAACCGACTCAGTGGCGGGGAAAACGAATGATATTTGAATCTATCGATCCTGCCGAGCGCAAGAGGCAGGCCGTAACGTCGTGGATTCTTTTTTCAACCTTTAGCCTAGTAATCCTAGGAGGCGGCATCATTCTTTGGCTCACCCGCTAAGATTTTCAAACTCACCCACTACTGTGCCCAATCAACTTTGAAACCTTCCCGTTGTACGCTATCCTCACCTGTTCAATGCCCGATTCAATGCCTGACGATTCGCCACTCCAATCCCAGACGCCCGATGCGCTCATGCTCTTCGGCTTCTGGTATCGCGCGCTTCCGGCGGATCAACTCGGTCACGGCGAGCTTGCCAAGGCAATGCTGCTGGAGCAGCCGCTGGTCATCGGACGCGACTCCCAGGGCCAAGCCTTCGCCCTGCGCGACGCCTGCCCGCATCGCGGCATGCCGCTTTCCTGCGGACAATTCGACGGCCGCCAAATCGAATGCTCCTACCATGGCTGGAGATTCGACGCCCACTCCGGCCAGTGCCAACTGATTCCTTCGCTCGTTCCCGGGCAGACTTTGAAAATCGATCGCATCTACGCCGGAAGTTATCCCTGCGAAGAACGCGACGATTTTATCTGGGTCTATATTCCAGATCGCAGCCCGACTGGCGCCGGATTCTCGAAGCCCGCACCTGCGCAGGCACCTGCGCCGGAGATTCCGAAATTCAGTGCCGGTTACAAACTCGCCTACCTCACCGCCGATCTTCCCTGTTCCGTCGATCACGGCATCATCGGCCTCATGGATCCCGCGCACGGCCCCTTCGTCCATCAGGCATGGTGGTGGCGTTCGCAACATTCGATTCACGAGAAGCACAAGAATTTCGAACCCATCCCCTACGGATTTCGCATGAGCGCGCATACCCCGAGTTCGAACAGCGCTCCCTACAAACTTCTGCGCCTTTACGCCGATGCGGATTCGATTACCACGACGATTGACTTCGTCTTGCCTAACCTGCGCTCGGAAACGATCCGCGCCGGCAAATACTGGTTCTCGAGCCTCACCACCGTCACTCCCATCACGCGCTACCGCTGCCGCATCGACGTAGTCGCTGCGTGGAATCTGTTTCGCTGGGTACCCTTTGGTCCGCAGCTGCTGAAATTCGTCTTCGCAAAATTCGTGGAGCAGGACCGCCACACAATGGAGTTACAATCCGAGGGCTTGAAGCATAACCCGCATCTGATGCTGATCGACGACGCCGACCGTCCCGCAAAGTGGTATTTCGGCTTGAAGAACGCGATGCTGGAGATGAAGAAGAACGGCGGCGAGTTTCGCCATCCGATGAGCGGGCCGGTGACGCTCAAGTGGAAAAGCTGAAAAAACAGGTCGCAGGTCTTAGCTGTTAGGTCTCAAGGGATCGATCACCAGATGATCTTGAGCCCGGTATACAACCTGAATTTCTCGTCAGGCGTCACCACCGCAATCTTCTCGCACAATGCCTGCGCGATGATCTGGCGATCGAATGGATCGCGGTGGTGAAGCGGCACTTCAAACAATCGCAGAGCGTGCTCGAGCGTATAACTCATGACCCGAATATCCAAGTCCAGAATCGAATGACGGGTAGTATCGGCAGAGAGTTTCAGTTTGCCCAAAGCCGCCTTGATGGCAATCTCGGTGATGGAGATGGCGCTTAATTCGAGGATGTTTTCTGCGCTTTGCAAAGCGGCATTTGCCCGTTTGCTGAGCCGCTCGGGCGCTTCGACCGCGTAGATAAAGGTCGCGGTGTCGAGCAGCAGGCGCACTTATCCGCGCCCTTCGATGAAGTCTTCCACTTCCTCGTCGGTCATCGGTTTCCACCAGTCTGGGTCGAGGATTTTGATTTTGCCCCGCTGCGTCCCCAGCACTCGCTTCTTGCCCGAAGGCTTTTTCGTGCGCACAATATCCACCACGGGAACGCCCCGGCGGCAGATGGTCACCGGCCGGCCATCCTCGACCGCTTTGATCAATTCCGGCAGCTTGTTCTTGGCATCTGCTACGCTGACTTGCATGTTCTTATTATAGCTATTCGAGATAGCTATGTAAATGAAAAGGAGTGGGATCAGCCAGTGGGCTCATTGAGGCGAGTTAGGTGAGTAAAGATTCCACTACGCCGTAAGCCTCGCCCAGCGCCGCATCCAACGCAGCCGCATCTTTGCCGCCCGCTTCCGCCAAGTCCGGACGCCCGCCGCCTTTCCCCCCAACTTTCTGCGCTATCGGGCCGATCACTTTCCCCGCCTGAATGCGGCCGGTGAGATCTTTAGTGACGCCGACGATCAGCGAAACATTGCCGTCCGACGCCGAACCCAGCACCACGACGGCGGAGCCAAGCTTGTCGCGAAGTTGATCGACCAGCGTGCGCAACTGTGCCCGCTCCAGATTATCCACGCGGTGCGACAGCACTTTAACGCCCTTAACCTCTTTTACTTTTTCGCTGATGTTCGCCGTGCTCGACGAGGCCGACTTCATGCGCGCCTGGTCGAGTTCGCGCCCCAGTCGCTTGATTTCGGCGTCTTTCTTTTCCAATTCGAGTTTCAAAGCTTCGGCTGGAGAGTCGGGAACTCCCTCATCCGAGGGTGCCCCATCCTTGCGCGGTTTGTGCGCAAGGGTGGGTCCGAAGAGGCCCGCGACCACGCTTTCCAGTTCATGATCTTTCCTGAAATGCAGCAGCGAGCCTTCGCCCGTCACTGCCTCAATTCGTCGCACACCCGACGAAACGCTGCCTTCTTTCAGAATTTTGATCAGCCCGATCTCGCCTGTCTGCGCCGTGTGCGTGCCGCCGCAGAGTTCGGTGGAAAAATCTCCGATCTTGATCACGCGCACCCGGTCGCCATATTTCTCGCCAAACAGAGCCATCGCGTGATACTCATTGACCGCCACATCAATCGGAACGTTCTCGATGACCTCGACCCGCTCGTTGCGCAGAACTTCTTTATTGATGATGTCTTCGATATCTTGCAGCTCCTCTTCGGCGACTCCCGTGAAGTGCGAAAAATCAAAGCGCAGATGATTGGGAGCAACCAGCGATCCCGCCTGCTTCACATGCTTGCCCAAAACTTCGCGCAGTCCCGCCTGCAGCAGATGCGTAGCCGTGTGATTGCGCAT
>PMSZ01000328.1:0-2529 GCA_003168235.1 Acidobacteriaceae bacterium | reverse complement strand
AACCATCCACGATCGCCAACCTGCCCGCCAGATTCGGCGTAGAACGGAGTGTGGTCGAGAATGATCTCCCCTTTATCACCGGGCTGTAGTTCCTGCGCACCGTGTCCGCCTTTGATGATGGCGAGCACTTCGCAGTTATTCGAACGCGTCTGTCGATACCCTTCAAACTCCGATTTCGGAAGCTGCTGATAAGCAGGATTGGCGGTCTGCTTCGCCGCACCTTTCCAGGAGGCGCGAGCACGCTCGCGCTGCTCAGCCATGGCCCGATCAAATCCCGCTTGGTCAAAGCCCAGGCCTCGATCTCGCGCCGCATCCTGCATGAAGTCGAGCGGCATGCCGAATGTGTCATACAACCTGAAAGCATCGTCTCCAGCAAGTGCGCCGTCCGATGATTTCAAAATCTCTTCCAGCTTTTCCAGACCCACATTCAGCGTATTGGCGAACCGAGTCTCCTCTGCCAGAACTGCTTTTGAGACCCGATCTGCCGACTCTTTCAATTCCGGGTACGCATCCACCATCAGATCGCGCACTGCGAACACCATTTCGTATAAGAACGGCTTCGTCTGCCCGAGCAATCGTCCATGGGTAATTGCGCGCCGAATAATCTTCCGCAGCACGTAGCCGCGGCCTTCATTCAAAGGAATCACGCCATCGGAAATCAAAAACGTCGCCGCACGCGAGTGATCGGCAATTACCCTCAACGAACCTGCCGATTTCGTATGCGCTTCCTTATCCAATTCTTTCTTCAACGAAGTTCCGGTCAACTCCGCCGCGCGCTTAATCAGCGGTGTAAACAAATCCGTGTCGTAATTCGAAATCACGTGCTGTAAAACCGCCGCGATCCGCTCCAACCCCATGCCCGTATCAATCGACGGCTTAGGCAACGGATTCAGCTTCCCGCTCGCGTCGCGGTCAAACTGCATGAACACCAGATTCCACAACTCGACATACCGTCCGCAATCGCAGCCGAACGCGCAGTCCGTGTGACTCTGATCGCTGGCGATCACGCCCATGTCATAGTGAATCTCGCTGCATGGACCGCAGGGGCCGGTATCTCCCATCTGCCAGAAATTATCTTTCGCGCCGAACTCGTAGATGCGATCTTTCGGTACATGCCGAAGCCACAAATCGTAAGCTTCAACATCGCGCGGAACTCCGTTTTCGCCTTTGAAAATCGTTACGTACAGCTTTTCTTTTTCAACTCCAAACCACTCCGGCGAAGTAATCAGCTCCCACGCGTAGGCGATGGCATCCTTCTTGAAGTAATCGCCAAACGAAAAATTCCCCAGCATCTCAAAAAACGTGTGATGGCGGTTGGTGAAGCCGACGTTTTCCAGATCGTTATGCTTGCCGCCGGCGCGCACGCACTTCTGCGAGGTGGTTGCCCGCACGTAGTCGCGTTTTTCCAGGCCGAGAAAGACGTCTTTGAACTGGTTCATCCCCGCGTTTGTAAAGAGCAGCGTCGGGTCGTTCGCCGGGACGAGCGACGAGGAGTGCACCTCGCGGTGTCCCTTCTGAATGAAGAAGTCCAGGAACTTGCGGCGAATTTCGGAGCCTGTAAGCATGAGGGTTCTAAAATTGGTGAACATCAAATTCTAAATGATGGCTGGGCTTAATGATGGCCGCCAGGCGGTAAACTGAGATCCACACCTAACTCATGGCGACATCCGACCAACTCGGCTTCCAGTTTCGGCCTCCGGAGCGGCGCGTCTGGACGGTGCGGGCGCTGGTTTCGGCGGTGCGATCGCACGTCGAACGCGAGTATTCCGACTGCTGGGTCGAAGGTGAAATTTCCAATCTTCGCATTCCCGACTCCGGACATTTGTATTTCACGCTGAAAGAAGAAGCGGCGCAGATTCGCGTGGTCATGTTCCGCTCGTCGGCCAAGCTGCTGCGGTTTCGTCCGGAGAACGGATTGCACGTCACCGTGCGCGGGCGCATCACCGTGTATGAAGATCGCGGCGAGCTGCAAATCTCCGCCGAATTCATGGAGCCGCAGGGCGCGGGCGCGTTGCAGTTGGCGTTCGAACAACTAAAGGCGCGGTTGCAGGCGGAAGGACTGTTCGAGGCATCGCGAAAAAAACCGATCCCACCATTGCCGCAACGAATCGGCATTATCACTTCTCCGCAGGGAGCGGCGCTGCGCGACATTCTGAACATTCTGGCGCGGCGGCACCACTCGGCAAATGTGCTGATCTATCCTGCGCAGGTGCAGGGAGAATCAGCCCCGGCTGAGGTGATGGCCGGATTGCGGCATTTCAATCAGGAATCGCGCCTCCGTCACGCACGCGCCGGCGCGGTCGAGGTCATCATCATTGCGCGCGGCGGAGGCTCAGCCGAAGACCTGGCCTGCTTCAATCATGAAGGCCTGGCGCGAGCGGTCGCGGAATCGAAGATTCCGGTAATCTCCGCGATCGGTCACGAAACGGATTTCACGATTGTCGATTTCGTCGCCGATCTGCGCGCACCCACACCTTCGGCCGCCGCGGAGTTGGTAATCCGCTCACGGCAGGAGATTGAAGCGCAGGC
>PMSZ01000247.1 GCA_003168235.1 Acidobacteriaceae bacterium | reverse complement strand
CTTCCTTCGGAACTAGGATTATTCGTTGGTTCGGAACGCAGCGACAAACGTCAAGTCCGCTTTCGCCTCATCATCGTATTGTGATCGCGTTCCATTCGCCAAAGGAGTCTTTGAAACCGGACTGCTCANNCAATATCATGACTAATCACTCATCTATTGAAGTGCCTCCCAGTTACTTCCGTACGATCCCAGCCCAGTAGATCGCAAGTCCACCGTCGCGATACTTCTTTGCCATGGCTGGTTTCAACATGACCAAGTCCATGGTCGCTTCCGCACAAGATCCCAGGATCTTCGAAATCAACTCAATCGGAACGTCCACTCGGAAGAGATGCCGATCAACGGCGTCGCGAATCATATTCTGCATCTCGACAAAGGGCGCGCTTCCGGCTTCGACCGACTCTTTCGAAAGCATCCCGGAGAGCTGCGATTGGGCCAGGGACTCGGCGCTGCTCAGGATTGTTCACACCCCAATTTACTTAGCCGATCCCACTTCGGGCGCCCTCTGCGGGTTGGTTTGCGCTGGATACAATTTCGCCCACCCAGACGAGCTGCCTCTAAGCTATGTGGCAACGCTATGGCCGATGCTGACGAGAGTAATTTCTATGGATCGAGGAGAAGCTTATCCTCGCGGGGTCGAGTATCCCATGATCGACCCCGTAAGCGTAGAGGAACCACACGGTTGACGGGTTGGGTCCGCAGCCGCCAGAGTCCGCTCTTCTGACCAGTCTGATGCGCGGCTTGACTATCCTATTGATCTGCGAGAAGCTATCGCCATTCGGGGGTGCTGTCACGCGGTGGCCCGCAGCCCGGGAGGCGGACGTGGGATCGGCAATCTCTTCGCTGATTGTCGCAGCGGACCGAGGCGACCGGCCCGCCGCGGAAGCATTATTTGCTGCTCTTTATTCCGAGTTGCATCGACTCGCCAGGCGTGAACTCGCGCGGCACGGTTTACAGGTGAGTCTCAGCGCTACAACCCTCCTCCACGAAGCGTACCTGGACATGGCTGCGCGCGACGGCCCGTCGTTTCCCGACCGGGCACGATTCATGGGGTATGCGGCTCGGGTGATGCGAGGACTGATCATCGACCATGCCCGAGAACGGCACGCCCAGAAGCACGGCGGCCTGTTCGAGATTACTTCGCTGGACACCACAGCGATGGCGAACGCGGTGGATCACCGAGAGCTTGTCGGAATCAGCGAAACGTTAGACGAGCTTGGCAAAGTGGAGCCTGCCCTCGCCGAGATCGTCGACTTGAAGTTCTTTTGCGGCTTCTCGTTCGCGGAAATCGCCGCCATGCGGGACGTGTCAGAACGTACGGTGCAACGGAACTGGGAGAAAGCGCGCATTTATCTCCATCGAAAAATTCGCGCGGATTTGTCGCTCTGAGGAATCGCGATGTCCACTCTCAGCCCCGACCAGTGGCAGGCTCTAAGTCCATATTTGGATCAGGCGCTCGCTATGACCGACGATGCGCGGGCCGCGTGGGTGTCCTCGCTCGGCGAGCAAGATCCCGCACTGGCTGCACAGTTGGGAGCACTTCTCGATGAACACCGGGTGCTGGCGCAAGAAGGTTTTCTGGAGAATGGGCGATTCGCGTTACCAAACGCCACAGGACTCGCGGGCCAGACACTTGGTCCCTACACTCTGATCTCGCAGATTGGCCAGGGCGGAATGGGAAGCGTCTGGCTCGCCCGTCGCAGTGACGGCAGGTTCGAGCGGCAAGCTGCGGTGAAGTTCGTGAGCATCGCGCTCGCCGGGCGCGCGACTGAAGAACGATTCAAACGCGAAGGTAGCATCCTTGGCCGACTCACTCATCCGCACATTGCCGACCTCCTCGATGCCGGCATTTCCTCCGATGGCCAGCCGTATCTCATCCTCGAATACGTTGACGGCACGACGATCGATCAGTATTGCGACCAGCACAAGCTCGATCTGCAGGCGCGCGTTCGCCTGTTTCTGGATGTACTGTCCGCAGTGGCGCATGCCCATGCGAATCTGATTGTCCATCGCGACATCAAACCTTCGAACGTGATGGTCACCACCGGCGGTGAAGTCAAGCTTCTGGACTTCGGGATTGCCAAACTCCTGGAGGGCGAAGGCCAGACGGGTGTCGCAACCTTGCTCACGCACGAAGGCGGTTCGGCCCTCACTCCCCAGTACGCTGCGCCAGAGCAACTTACCGGCCAACCAGTCACGACTGCCACGGATGTTTACGTGTTGGGCGTGCTGCTTTACCTGCTCTTGTCTGGTCGGCATCCCGCGGGCTCAGGTGCGCACTCTCCCGCGGAACTGGTAAAGGCTGTGCTCGACCTTGAACCGCCGCGCGCCTCAGACGCAGTTACATCGGACGACAGCAGCCTCATTGCTGAGAGACGGGCTACCACCGCAGATAAACTCCGCCGCGAACTTCGTGGAGATCTGGACACCATTGTTGGCAAAGCTTTGAAGAAGAGCCCGCAGGAGCGATACGCCTCGGTTACTGAATTTGCCAACGATCTCCAGCGTTATCTGAAGCACGAACCGATTAGCGCGCGACCCGACACACTCGCCTATCGCACCGCCAAATTTGTACGCCGAAATCGCACGGTGGTGGTGCTAACTGCAACCGCCATCGCACTCGTGATTGGAAGCCTGTCAACCGGATTGTGGATTGCGAATCGCGAGCGGAAGGTTGCCGAACGGCGATTTGCCCAAGTGCGCCAACTGGCCAATAAATTCATAGCGCTTGACCAGGACATCAGGGGCTTACCCGGTTCGACGAAAGTCAGAATGCAGCTGGTTTCCGATTCGCTGCAATATCTGGCTTCGCTGACCAGCGACGTGCACGGCGATAAAGATCTCGCGCTCGACATCGCCTATGCCTACGTACGGGTGGCGCATGCTCAAGGTGATCCCACGTCGCCCAACCTCGGCCAGTTCGCCGAAGCGGAAGCGAGTCTCCAAAAAGCAGAGAACTTCGACGATTCGGTATTAACCGTCGATCCCAGGAACAGACGAGGATTGTTTATCGCAGCGACAATTGCCCACGATCGCATGGTTTTGGCCAACGAGCAGAATCGCAAGGAAGAAATGGTGTCATGGGCCAATAAAGCCTCTGAGCGAGTCGAACGCTTCATGAGTCTTGGCAACATCGATGCTAGCGACGTTTACAGCATGGGATACTTTGAGATGAACATTGGCTACTGCTATGACGACGCTAGACATTTCGCAGATGCTCTGCGTGCCAGTCAGCGGGCATTGGACATCACTGAACCGGTTGCTTCAGCCCATCGACTTCATGGCAGCGTCCTAGGCGCCCTGACAATTGCACGCTGGCAGAGCGGAGATCTGGACGGAGCATTGCAAACGGCTCAACAGGAGATTCAACTCGAGGAGGCGCAAGCCGGCGGCGGGCACGCATCCATGCGTATCAATCTGGCCGACTCGTTGCACAGTGAGGCAATGGTTCTGGGAAAGCAGGATGCGGAACCGAGTCTCGGCCGAAGTCGAGATGCTCTTACCGTCTTGCAACGAGGGCTAGACATCGGTGAAGAACTGGCGAAAATGGACCCTGTCGACTATCTGAGCCGCCATTCGGTTGCAACCATCGGGCTTGAAATCGGTAATATTCTCCGCCACAGCGACCCGCAGAAAGCTCTGACGGTCTATGACCACGCTCTCGTCCGTATACGAGAGGCTAAAACCAATGTCAGCGCGCAGCTCAGCGCAGCGGATTTGCTGGCTGGCTCTTCTTACCCTCTGCGCTGGATCGGTCGCGAGAAAGAAGCCAAACAGCGCATCGACGAAGCGTTTCAACTTCTGCATGACGCTCACCAGGACCCCGCCGATGCCGTCGAACCAATGAGCGAATCCGATCATGTGATGAGAGCCGCGGCCGACGACTATGTCGAAACCGGCCAAACCGACAAAGCCATCGCCGCCTACCGGAAACTGCTAGACAAATTGATGGCCTGGAATCCTGACCCGCAGAACGATCTGCGGGACGCAACGTGTATTTCGCGCACTTGGACCGCCCTTGCCAACCTCCTCCGCCGAACCGGCCGTACCGAAGAAGCTGCCCGCCTTGACGTACAGCGAACAGAACTCTGGGACCACTGGAATGACAAGCTTCCAAATGCTCAATTTCTGCTTCGCCAATCCTTAAGCCAAGTCTCTCCTCGCGCGGCCTTCCGCCCTGCAGCCACGCATTAGATCAGCTTGGGCCAGGGCCATCACAGTCCCGAACCGGCCCGTCAACTTTGCCGGGGAACCATGGTCCCCAATAAATATTTTGGCCACCCTGTCGTCTTTTGCCCGCCGTTTCCGATTTCCTAAATAGAGGGGCAAAAGCGGTTATTGGGACCCGGTTGCCCCAGAGATACGAACCCTAGTTTAAGCCGAAAAAAAGGAGAATCAAAAATGAGCAAGTTCGGAAAGTATTTTCTTCTCGTGACAGGTTTCGCGCTCCTTGCGACTTTTGCTCGCATTCCGGGGGCTGTCATCAACGTTCACGCCCACAATGGCGCCTGTAGCCTTGCGAGCCTCAAAGGGACCTATGCCT
>PMSZ01000121.1 GCA_003168235.1 Acidobacteriaceae bacterium | reverse complement strand
GCCCCGATCTAGGCTTTTCTTGCTTTCGGACGGTTCTTGACCGGAATCACAAACTTCAATCCCGACCACACCTCGGTGACCGCGCACACCTTGATATCGACCAGGCCCGCATCCAGCCCGCTCTGCCGCACGATATTTTCCGTGATGTCGGTCGCAACGCCCGAGGTTTTCTTCGGCCAGCAAATCCACAACATACCCGCGGGAGCCAGTGCCTCAGCCGATGCCGCGAGTTCCAGTTCCATCCCCGCGCGCGACTTCGCAAACAAGAAAATAAAATCGAGGGCCGAGCTTTTGAGGGCTTGGATCCGGCATTTCGCGAACGCGTCCCGAAGTTCGCTCCGAACATCATCCGGCACATGCAACAACGAGGCGCGAAACCCGTCCTTGATCCCAAGCTTTTTAGCCAGAGGGGTTCCGGAGTATCCAGGCATAAGAGTCGTCAGCTGAGAACTGGGAATGAGAACTGGCTACGGCTACTGCTTCGGCGCGTAGTAACCCTTGCGCGTCCGCACCTTCAACCCTCTTTGCTGCGCAACGATCGCGATGGTACGGTAGCGCCCGTCCGCGGTAAAATTTGCCGGCTTGTACCCCACCGCGTATTGGCTGCGCAATTCCTCTTGAATTGAAACAAACGCATCCGAAACCTCGCGCATCTGGAACGGAAAGAATGCGCGCCCGCCGGTCGAATCCGCAATGTGCTGCAGCACCTTGTCGCCTACGCCCTTCATGCCGCTGATGTTGGTGCTGATGGTGTAAACGATCGTGTCCGCGCGTGCCGCCATATCGATTGCTTCGTCACGCGATACGTGGCTGGAATTGTCTTCACCGTCGCTCAGCAGAATAATGGCGCGCCGCACCGGTCCGGTCTGCTCCTGCTTCATCAGTTTGTCGCGGCAGGCAAAATAGAGCGCGTCATACATCGCCGTGCCTCCGCCCGCCCGCAACATGCGCACGCCATTCGAGAGCTTCTCGGTACTGTCGGTGAAATCCTGCGTCACTTCCGGAGTCGCGTCGAAGCCAACAATGAATGCCTCGTCATAACGCGGGCGGATGATCGAGTTCAAAAACTCAATTGCCGCGTCCTGCTCGAACTTGAAGCGGTCGCGCACCGAGTTGCTCGCATCCACCAGCAATCCCACCTGCAACGGCAAATCGGTTTCGTTCCTGAAGCTGCGCACGTCTACAGGCTGCTGATCATCGACGACTTTGAAGTCGTCCTTCTGCAGGTCTTTGATATAGTGCCCGTGTCGGTCGGTAACGGTAAACACCACGCTGACTTCGGTGACTGTTTTTCTGAGTGTAACGGCCTCATCGGAATCAGATTGTCCCGAAGTTCCCGCCGCAGCCGGGGTCTGTCCTGCCGCTACTGGAGCCTTCGAAGCGGCCGTCCCAGCGGACGATCCGCTAGCCGGCGCGGCCGCGGGAGTCGCTGGTGCAGAAGCAGGCGGCGACGTCTGGCCGGCAAGCGAGGCAGCCCCCAGAGCAAAAACAAACACGAACAGAAAAATACGCAATCTCATCAGAGTTGGTTTTCCCCAATTATAGCGCGCTCTCCATCAGAACCCCGCCGCGGCCCTTCCTGCCGAGCATTCTCCAGCAGCGCGAGCAACTCCACCAGTTCCGTAGGTAACGCCCGCGAGAACTTCAGCAAATCTCCTGTCCGCGGATGCATCAATTCCAGCGCAGCCGAATGCAGAAAATTTCGCTCCAGCCCAAGTGTCGCCGGCATGCCCGCCGCCCGCCGCTGGTTCGACTGCGACCGCAATTCGCCCGGCGCGCCATACAGCGCATCCCCCACCACCGGATGCCCCAGGGACGACATATGCACTCGAATCTGATGGGTGCGTCCCGTTTCGATCTTGACCTCAACCAGCGCAAACTTGCCGTAAGGAGAATCGATTTTTCGCAGTACCGAGTAATGCGTCATCGCCTCCCGCCCGCCGAATCCCTTCGTCGTCATCCGCGTACGCCGCTGGGAATGCCGGCTGATCGCACTCTGGATCGTCCCCCGCTCCTGCTTCGGCCAGCCGTGCACCAGTGCCAGATACGTCTTGTGCACCTGGCGTGCGCTGAACTGCTTGGCGAGTTTCCGGTGTGCGTCGTCGTTCTTCGCCACCACCATCAGCCCGCTGGTCGCGCGATCCAGGCGATGTACAATTCCCGGACGCAACGCTCCCCCCACCCCCGACAACTTGGCAAAATGATGCAACAGCGCATTCACGAGCGTCCCGCGATTGCGCGCATCGTCGGTCGCTCCCGCTCCCGCATGCACCATCATGCCCGCGGGTTTGTTGACGATCGCCAGGTCGTCGTCTTCGTAAACGATGTCGAGCGCAATCTCTTCCGCCATAGCGCGCAGCGGAGGGGCCGCCGGCGGTCCCGCGACCGTGATCCGCTCGTCGCCGCGCAACCGCAGCGAAGCCTTGGCCGCTGCGTCGTTCACCAGCACCTCACCCTTGGCAATGAGCTGTTGCACGCGCGCACGACTGACTTCCGACTGATTGACCTCAGATCGATTGATTTCAGAAAGATAAGTAGCAAGATATTGGTCTAGCCGCTGTCCCGCAGCGTCGGGAGGAGTAGTTAGAGTAAGAGGGAAGTCAGGCATTCAACTCACACACTTTAAGCCGCCGATCCCGACTTCTGAGTGCTGAGCGCCGCCGCCTGGGTGCCGCTTTTGAACCACCAGATCAATCCGCCGCTGAGCACCAGGCAAATCGAAATCAGCTGCGTCCCCGTCATAATCCCGCCGAAGACTTCGCCGCGGCCCGGATCGTCGCGCAGGAATTC
>PMSZ01000530.1 GCA_003168235.1 Acidobacteriaceae bacterium | reverse complement strand
GCCGCGCCTGCTGGTGATCTGGGGCAAGTATGAGTCGTCGTTCGATCCCTCCGAGCCGGAATCCTACCGCCGCGACGTGCCCAAGGCCGAAATCCACATCGTGGATGGCGGCCATTTCGCGCTGGACATCTCAGCGGATGAGATTGCTTTCATCGTGCGGGAATTCATGAAGTAGCGGCGGGCATATGACGTTTCGGTGGTCCACCATCAGATCGCAAATTGCGATCCACAGGAAATGAAACCCGAACTCGCCAACGTGAAGGCACTCGTGTTCGATATATTCGGCACGGTTGTGGACTGGCGCGCCTCAGTAATTGCCGAGGGCGTGGCCTGGGGCAAGGCCAAAGATCTGAACATCGACTGGGCGGAGTTTGCCGACCGCTGGCGCCTCGGATACAAACCCGCGATGGACAAGGTACGCAAGGGCGAGATTCCTTGGACCAGACTCGACGATATACATCGAATGATCCTGGAAGAGGTGCTCAAGGAATTCAAAATTGCAGGGCTCACCGAAGAAGAAAAAGTTTCTTGGACTCACGTCTGGCGCCGGCTCAAGCCCTGGCCTGACTCCGTCGAGGGCCTCACGCGACTAAAAAAGAAGTACGTGATCGCTCCGCTTTCGAACGGCAATATCGCGCTGATGACGGAGCTCTCCAAATTCGGCGGTTTGCCATGGGACGCCATCCTGGGAGCCGAATTGGTCCGGCACTACAAACCGGACCGCGAAGTGTACGTCTCCGCGTACTACTATCTCGATCTGAAGCCAGAGGAAGTAATGATGTGCGCGGCCCACGCCTCCGATTTGCAGGCTGCCCGCAGCAATGGTCTCCGTACAGGGTGTTCGTTTATCGCCCCAGAGTTCGGAAGTGGTCCCATTGGCGTGCTGGACAGAGCTAGCTCGGCAGATTTTGACCTGGTTTCCGCCAGCATAATCGACTTGGCTCAACAAATGGGGGCGTGATTGCGGCGGCCAAGAATCATAGAATCGCGGCAAGTCTAATGCGTCGCGGCAGCTTGTCTCAGCCACGCGTGGATTGGCGAGAATAACACCTGTGTATATTCGATGTCAATAGTGTCCGGTTAGAAGTGGAACAGAATCAATTGGTTGGAGTCTTCGAGTAAGTTGTCTTGGGAAGAAGATGCTTCCAGAGCCTGTAAAATGGGCACTTTCTCGAAAAGTGTCACGCTGAGAATCTGTAGAATTTGGTAAAGACTCGGCCGCAATTCCAAACGCTTGCGTACGATCGCCACCAGCAAATAAATCGAGACCGCAATCCAGATCTGAGTCTTCACTGCATTGGGACTGGTGCCGAAAAAAGACTTGATTCGTAGGTGCTGCTTGATCCATCGAAAAAACAGTTCTACTTGCCACCGGCATTTGTAGGTTTGGGCAATAGTCAGCGCCGGAAGGACAAAGTTGTTGGTTAGAAACTTCAGTCGCTTGTTGGTTTCCGCGTCCAGGTAACTCACCCGTCGCAGTGCATCCGGATAGACCTTGACGGATTCGATAGCGGTCAAGATGACGGTGTGATCGGAGCGCACGCCGGTGCTGTGGTCGACCGGATGGGAATAGCGACGTTGCAGTAGGACATTCTCTTTGGTACGCAGGACGAAAAATGCCGAGCAGAGTGTGAAGAAGTAAAGGCGATCGAAATCGATGTAGCCGCGATCCATGACATAGAACGCGCCGGCTTCGGGAATGATCTCGTCGAGGATGTTGACGTCGTGTACTTTGCCGTCTGTGATGCGGATAAACGTGGGGATATTGCCGTGCAGGTCGAGCAGTGTGTGCATCTTCACGGCGGCTTTGTGCTGGCGAAACCGGGCCCAAGGAAAAAGCGATAGACAGAGATCGATGGTAGTCGAGTCCAACGCGTATAGACTGTGCTCCAAATCCACGCCCATGGGATCGTGAGCATACAATGGTCGCGCAATCCCGATCAACACCTGAGCAAAATCTGCGTAGATTCGCCAGTCGCGCGACTCGTTGGCATCGGCGAGAGTGGAGCGCGCCACCTTGCCGCGAAATCCCATGTGGTACAGCTTGCCCTGCATCGAACGGAGGCAGACCTCGATATCGCGCAGACTGTCGCGATAAGTCAGCTGCGCGAAAGCCATCGACAGATACTGATCCCAGCAAGAGAAAGTCTTTTGCTGATAATCGCCGCGATAACGAGTCACACATTTTTGAAACTCATAGGAGGGCAGATGGTCCAGGAGTTGGGCGAAAACCGTTCGGCCGAAGTTCATTCGCCATTCTCACACCTCCTCTCCTCTCCCTCAGGCAGGCCCTTTTTGGCCGATCTGAGTTCAAATCGAAAAAACCTCAAATCACATCTAATCCATTCCCTTTCAATCGATTGGGAAGACTCCCATCGTCGTCTTCCGGACAGTACTGATTCGATGTATATACATTTTCGGAAGGCGATGTATGGACACAGCACGCGTTTTTCGTTCGGGAAATAGTCAGGCGGCACGGCTGCCGAAGCAATTTCGACTGAAAAACAAGGAAGTGGAGATCTTTCGGCGAGGGGATGAGATTGTTCTGCGCGAAAAAGATGGAAACATGGTGCGAGCCTTTGACCTGCTGGCTGATCTGCCGG
>PMSZ01000330.1 GCA_003168235.1 Acidobacteriaceae bacterium | reverse complement strand
CGTTCTGGGGAAGTTTTTCTGTACGTCGGCCACGCTCGCCAGCGGCATTCCCCTCGGCCGCGAAGGTCCTTCCGTGCAAGTCGGCGCGGGCATCGGTTCCGTGCTCGGACGTTCCCTCGGTCTAAGCACCGAGCAAGTGAAGAAACTTATTCCCGTCGGAGCCGCCGCCGCCATCGCCGCCGCGTTTAACACCCCCCTCGCGGCCGTCCTTTTCTCGCTCGAAGAAATCACCGGCGATCTCTATGCGCCGGTGATGGGAGCGGTAGTGCTGGCGTCAGCCACGGCTTGGATGGTCCTCCACGTCTTTCTCGGCGATCATCCTCTATTCAAAGTTCCGCAATATCAACTGGTGCATCCGGTGGAGTTTGGCGTCTACGCAGTGCTCGGCGTCGCCGGCGGCGTGATATCGGCGGTCTTCACCAAAATGCTGCTCGGCATCCGCGCGCGCTTTCTGCGCTTCCCGCGGAATACGGTCTGGTTCCAACCGGTAGCGGGCGGACTGTTGGTCGGCCTGATGGGTTGGTTTGTGCCACAGGTTTTGGGCGTCGGTTACGGCTTCGTCGGCGATGCTTTGAACGGACGCATGGCGCTCGAGTTAATGGCACTGCTGGTAGTTCTGAAGCTTGTCGCCGTCACTACCAGTTACGCATCAGGAAACGCGGGCGGAATTTTCGGCCCCTCATTGTTCATCGGCGCGATGCTCGGTGGCACCGTGGGTACCATAGCGCACCATTTATTTCCCGCCTACACGGGCACACCCGGCGCCTACGCGCTGGTTGGCATGGGCGCGGTCTTCGCGGGCGTGGTGCGCACTCCCATGACTTCGGTGCTGATGATTTTTGAGATGACGCAGGACTACGCGGTCATCGTCCCACTGATGATTGCCAACCTGGTCAGCCTTTTCATTGCGTCGCGCCTGCAGCATGAACCGATCTATGAAGGCCTGGCCATTCAGGATGGCATCCACTTGCCATCGGCAGAGACGCGCCTGCGCTACGGCCAGCGCCAGGTCGTGCGAGTGATGCACAGCGTGGGTGAATTGGATGGCCTGCTCTCTGCCGAGATGACGGTTCGCGAAGCATGGGACCACGTCCGTTCCAGCGCAATCCAAACTAAACTTGTGACCGATCAACGCGGGGTAATCGGAGTCATTAATCTTTCCCGGCTGGAAAAAGAACTGCAAGAAGATGAAGGCACAGACAAGAAACTCGGCGATCTGGTCGATGCGATGGCTTTTCCCCACGTCCATTCTGACCAGGCGCTGGATCTCGCGCTCGAGCGCATGGGCTCAAACCAGATCGAGATCCTGCCGGTTGTAAATCGCGGCGATATTCACAAGCTGGAAGGAATCGTGACCCTCCGCGATGTGCTGAACGCCTACGGCGTCAACCGCGCCTGAAAAGGAACTACTCTTTGCCCATGTGTACCCCTATCCCATTGCACGCACAAGATTTCCTGTGTTAGCTTCGACAGGGAGAGTTCCACTTGCGACACACAGTTCCGGCTGGGATGGAACGCAAAGAAACTGACGTTTATCTGCGCCTGGATCCGGCGCGTCTTCCCCGGCATATCGCCATCATCATGGACGGAAACGGCCGCTGGGCCCGCCGCCGCCACATGCCGCGCATCGCCGGACATCGCGCCGGAGTCGCCGCCGTGCGTTCCACCGTCGAAACTGCCGCGCGTATAGGAATCCCTGCCCTGACGCTCTACGCCTTCTCCGAAGAAAACTGGAAGAAACGTCCGAAGACAGAAGTTGATTTCCTGATGCGCCTCTTGTGCCGCTATCTTCAGGCCGAAATCAAAACGCTAAACGAAAATAATATTCGCCTCAACTACATCGGACGCCAGCATGAACTGCCCGAATCGGTGCAGCGCGAAATGGAGGAAGCGCGTTGCGCGACCTCGAAAAATACCGGCATGTTGCTGACCCTTGCGCTGAATTACAGCGCGCGCAGCGAGATCGTCGATGCCTTTCGCTCGCTGGCCGAAGCCGCTTCCCGCAACGGCGGCCTCAATCATATGGTCATCGATGAGCAGTCGATCGCCGATCACCTCTACACTCGCGAACTGCCCGATCCCGATCTGGTCATCCGCACCNNCGCGATCGCCGCTACGGCGGATTAGGACACGATAACGGCCACGCGTCCGGGTACAAATCCCACCGTTCCCGAGCTGAGGCCAAGCGTTGACCGGACAGTTTGATCGCACAGGTTGTAAGGGGATTCGCTGCGGCTGACGCAACCACCGGTTCCCATGATCAAGCGCATCGCCACTGCCGTGGTCCTGATCCCTCTGGTTCTGCTGTTGGTGCTGAAGGCGCCGCTCTACGTTCTAGCGATATTTGCGGGGACCGTGGCCTTGCTCGCCATCGCCGAATTTCTGCACCTCACCACTCCCTACGCCGTGCAACCGCTCACCACGGCTACCTACGTCTTTGTCGTGCTCTTCTTTGCATTCGTTACTTTCGCCTGCGTGAACGCCACCCCTGAGATCGAAACTACGTCGCTGCTCTTCGGGATGGCGGTTGCCGCGGCGCTCTCTCCATTCATATTTCTAACCGTCGCCATGCGGCGCTCCGATTTAAGAATGGGATATCCGGCGGCAGCCGCATCCAGCTTTGCTTTCGCCTACATCGCGATCCCCATGGCGCTCCTGGTCGGGATCCGTCAACTGCCAGCCGGAGCCATTTGGACCATCTACACTCTGCTCGCCGTGTGGGCTGGGGACATCTTCGCGTACTTCGTCGGCAAAGCGATCGGCCGTCATCGTATGTCGCCAGAGATCAGTCCCAAGAAAACATGGGAGGGCGCTGTGGCCTCGATTCTGGCCAGTATCATCATCGGAACCCTGTGGATGCAGCACGCCCCCGGTATAAGTGCCGCGCTTCTCCGGGTTGGATTGATCAACCGCGCTGGAGGAATGTGGGGACAGGAGCAGCCACAGCTCTGGCCGATCGTTCTTCTGTCGGCGGTGGTCAACATCGCCGCGCAGTTGGGCGACCTGGTCGAGTCCCTGATCAAGCGCGGCGCCGGAGTCAAAGATTCCGGCACCATCCTCCCCGGCCACGGAGGCATGCTCGACCGCATCGACGCCATGCTCTTCGCAGTGCCGGTAGTGTGGGCATATGGCGCGTGGCGGCTGATGCAGTAGGACTAGCGAACTAATTTCTTGGCAAGTTGCGTCATGCGCCTCTGCTGGCCATTATCTGTTGCGCTAGCCTACGGCTTAATGAGTTGCTGCTTTCCGTCCTTATTGGTCAGCGACAACGAAGGGTCTCCGCCTTCGGCATTTAGCACAATGTAGGTGGGATCGATCCCTCCGCCGAGAGTGAGGCCTGAGCCTTGCTCTGAGGTCGTTATCTTTACGGAGGGACGCCCGTCCGGACGAATCAGCCGAAAGAGCACAGTTTCCGGGTATATTTTGCCGTCCTTCGCAACAGAGCCGTCTGCCATGCGGGCAGGGCCTGCCGGCACTATTTGGATGGATGCCCGGACTTTTTCTTGAGCATCAACGATTTCGAGTCCGCGACCTCGCAGTACCGTCGCAGGGCTATTCGCATGAACCGTCCGGGTCTGGTTTAACAACAGGAGAATCACGATCCCAAGATTCACCAGCGTGAGGACCGTCAGCGTGTGCTGATTCTTCATAAGTAGCTCCCTCCGTGTCGACCAAATCCTATGCTTGTATTGAATGCGTTGGCGATTATAACCCCCTGCGCGAGTTAACCCCGAAAACCCCGTCATCCCGTAAAATAGAGTGACAACATTCCCGCATGAAACGCATCGCCATCCTGGGTTCTACCGGCTCCATCGGACGCAGCACTTTGAGCGTGGTCGAGAGTTATCCCGACCGCTTCGAGGTCGCGACTCTCGCCGCTGGCAAAAACACTGAACTGGCTCTGGAGCAAGCGCTGCGCTGGAAGCCGCGGGTCGTCTCCGTCGCCGACGAATCCGACGCCGATGCGCTCCGAGCCAGACTCCGAGCAGCCGGTCTCCCAGAGATCGAGGTCGTACACGGCGCCGCCGGCACGGTCCGCGTGGCGACCCATCCCGAGGTCGATTTCGTCGTCAGCGCCATCGTAGGCGTCTCCGGACTCGAAGCCACCTACGAGGCCGTCAAGGCCGGAAAGACCGTGGGCTTGGCCAACAAGGAATGTCTGGTCGTCGCCGGAGAATTGATCACGGCCGAATCCCACCGCCAGGGCAAGCCGTTGCTGCCAATCGACAGCGAACATAACGCCGTCCACCAGTGCCTGCGCGGCGGCCGCCTGGACGAAGACGAGAAAGTCGACGAGGTGGACCGCATCTGGCTGACCGCTTCCGGCGGCCCGTTTCTAAAGACGCCCAAGTCGGAATTTGCCTCCATTACCGTCGAACAGGCTCTCAACCACCCCACATGGAAAATGGGCAAAAGAATCACCATCGACTCGGCCACTTTGATGAACAAAGGTTTCGAGGTCATCGAGGCCTGCCGCCTGTTCCACATGCCTCCCGAGCGCGTGCAAGTCATTGTCCATCCACAATCTACGATCCATTCCATGGTCGAGTTCGTCGACGGAAGCATCCTCGCCCAGTTCTCCGTCACCGACATGCGACTGCCCATTCTGTATGCGCTCACCTACCCGGAACGCATTCCGTCTGACTTGCGCTTCTCGGTCATGGACCTGCGACATCTCGATTTCTATCCCCCGGATATGGCAAAATTCCCTTGTCTACGTTTAGCTTACGAGGCAGCGACCGCCGGCGGAGCCCAGACGATTGCCCTGAATGCCGCCGACGAGGTCGCCGTGGCGGCATTTCTGGAGAGACGGGTCGGCTTCGACGATATCCCCCGTATCATCGAGCAGGTCATGACTGCAACGCCAGCCGCCCATTTGGAATCTATACATGAGGTGCTGGTTTTGGATACTGAGGCCCGCCTTTTGGCAAGCGAAATGGTAGAACAACGCCGTCAGAAGGGATCGCCCATCAGGGCCATTTCCTAATCGGAAATCTGGAGTAGTCTGAATTAATATGGCGCAAATCCTGTCCTTTCTTCATACGCTTTTTGATATGGCCATCGTGCTCGGATTCATGATCCTTATTCATGAATTCGGTCACTTCGCCGCCGCCAAGTATTTCGGCGTACGGGTGGAGCAGTTTGCCATCGGTTTCGGCAAGCGTTTGATTGGCTTCACGCGAGGCGGAACCGACTACCGTATTAATATTTTGCCGCTCGGCGGCTACGTCAAGATG
>PMSZ01000403.1 GCA_003168235.1 Acidobacteriaceae bacterium | reverse complement strand
CCTGCTCGGCTTCATGGGCTATTTTGGGGCGGTGCTGACGCTGCCGGGAATTGCCGGCGTCATTCTCACGGTCGGTATGGGCGTCGATTCCAACGTGCTGATTTTTGAGCGCATCCGCGAAGAACTGAGGAACGGCAAGACGCCGCCCTCGGCCGTGGAGCAGGGCTTCAGCCATGCCTGGATCACCATCGTCGATACCCACGTCACCACCATCGTCTCCGCCGCGATTCTGTTTATTTTCGGTACGGGACCGGTTAAAGGTTTCGCTACGACGCTGGTCTTCGGCTTGCTCGCGAATCTGTTCACGGCAGTATTTGTATCGCGCGTGATTTTTGATTGGATTCTAAGCCGCAAACAGCGTGGCGAAGCGTTAAGCATCTAGAAGACGCTATGCGTCGTTCGCGATTCGCTGTTCGCAAGAATCGGTTGCACAAGAAATGACGAAGAGCGAAGGACGAACGGCGAACGGCTGATTTTTTGAAGGGATCATAACCAGCGTGGAATTTTTTAGAAATACCAGCATCGATTTTCTCGGGAAGAAGTGGTACTTCCTTACCTTCTCGCTCATTTTCAGCGTGGCTGGCATCATCTCCATGGGCCATCGCTGGGCCACTACCGGATCCCCTGTTCCGCTCGGTGTCGACTTCCGCGGCGGCACTCTGGTCTACGTGAAATACGCGCACACCCCCGATCCCTCCGCCATTCACAATGAGATCGAACGCTCCGGGTTGAAGAATGCCCGGGTGCAGCGCTATGGACCAACCTCGAATAACGAAGTGCTGATCCAGCTCGACATCCAGGAAACCAGCGAACAGGATTTGAGCAAGGGCAAGGACCAGATCAAACAGACGCTCGAAAGCAACGCCAATCCGGGCAAGCAGGATCTCAACAACTCCAGCTCGTTGACCATCTTGAATCATCTTCTTGAGAAAGACCCGCTCCACCTTAGTTCAGGGGTTGACGCCAACCCCCGCTACACGGCGATTGCACAGGCCATCGTCGACTATCGCGACAAGACGAAAGGCGGGGTGCTGGATTCGATTGACGAGCTGAAGAATGTTGCCGATCCGGCGGTTGTCGCCTCGCTCCAGGACAGTTTCTTCGTTTCCGATTTTGGAATCCGCAACGTCGAGATCGTCGGCCCGCAAGTGGGAGGGCAACTGCGCAAGCAAGCCATCCTGGCCACGCTGTATTCGCTGGGCGGGATGCTGATCTATCTCGCCTTGCGTTTCGAGTGGATTTACGGCGTAGCTGCGGTATTGACCGTCTTTCACGACACTCTGATCACGGTTGGCATCTTCTCGTTGCTTGACCGCGAAATTTCGCTGACCGTGATCGCCGCCATCCTGACCCTGATCGGATACTCCAATAACGACACCATCGTCGTCTTCGACCGCATCCGCGAGAACATCAAACTGCTGCGGCGGGACCGGCTCGCCGACATCGTCAACAAGAGTATTAATCAAACTTTAAGCCGAACTATCTTGACAGCGGGCCTGACTTTCCTTACCGTGCTTGCTCTGTTTCTTTTTGGCGGCGAGGTGTTGCACAATTTCAGCCTTGCGCTGGTCATCGGCATCCTGATCGGAACCTATTCCTCGATCGCGATTGCCGCCCCGATTCTGGTTGCCTACCAGGAATGGCGGGGCGAGCGCGGCAAGCCGGCCATTTCCATGCCGTTGCGGACCGGAAGCGGACCGGCGCAACCCAAGGAAAAAGTTAAGGCCTAAAACAGGCGAATTGGCGTAGAATCGTTGGCCTGCCCATAGAGGCGGGCGTTTCGCAGAAGCTAAATCTGCGAAAGGAGCGGGAGCAAAGAGAACGCGGCCGGTGTCTAATTCTCGTATGGTTTGCTGCGTGTAGGAGAAGCCTATGTTTGAAGACAGCCTCATCGAGTCCGGGAATAAGCTCAAGACCAAGCGTTTATTTACGTCGATTCTTTCCTTTATTGGACAGTTCGCGCTCGTCGGCATTTTGATCCTGATTCCCCTGATCTACACCGATGCCCTGCCTAAGGGGATGACCATGAGCTTCCTGGTGGCGCCACCTCCTCCACCGCCTCCACCGCCGCCGGCAGCCGCTCCCATCAAGATCGTCAAGATGGTAAGCGAAGTGGTGAACGGCCAGTTGCGCGCGCCGACCAAGATTCCAGACAAAGTTCAGATGATTAAAGAAGACGAAAACCCGCCGGATCTCGGCGGTGGTGTCCCGGGTGGCGTCCCGGGCGGCATTGCTGGAGGTTCGGCCGGTGGCGTTATCGGTGGCATTCTTAGTTCGGCCGCGGTTGCTGTTCCTAAAGCCGCGACCCCGACTCGCGTTCGCGTTTCGCAGGGTGTATCGGCCGGTCTTTTGATCAGGAAAGTTCAGCCCAACTATCCGCAACTGGCAAAACAGGCCCGCATTCAGGGGCAGGTAGTGCTGCAGGCGGAAATCAGTAAAGACGGTACGATCCAGAATTTGCAGTTGATTAGCGGGCATCCGATGCTGGCGCCCGCGGCGATTGAGGCTGTGAAGCAATGGCGTTACAAGCCCTACTTGCTCAATGGCGAGCCGGTAGCCGTGGATACTCAGGTGATTGTGAACTTCAGCTTGTCCGGAAACTAGACACTCCGGATCGGCCTGCCGGATTTGTGGTTCATCCGGCGGTAAAGCTTGGTTTGTGGCAGTTTTTGGGCCTTCCCCGTCCCACCGACGACCGAGACGGGCGATTGCGGTGGTTTTGACGCCCTAGGCCATCTGCCTACTTTGGGTTTCTTGCATCAAACGTTGGAGATCAAGCAGGCTGCGGCGAGTTTTGCTCCACACGCGCATGGCTTCCGGAGCGCGTTTGCCGGGTTCCCTGCCGGATTTTCGTATGAAGGCGCGGCTTGCCACGCCTTCTGCCAGCGAACAGCGAGTTTAGAAGCGTTCAGCAAAAGGTTTCAAAAAGTTCCGAGGAGGAAAAGCAACTCATGGTAGTCAACTTGGCAGCAATCGCACTTTGTCATTTCCATCTCTTCGCCGCCTGGCTCTTTGACGACAGCGCGGTGGGTTGGGACCCGATTTCGCTCTGGAAGCAAATGGGCCTTCTGGCGAAAGCCGTGGTCATCATTCTGTTCATCATGTCGGGCTGGTCGATCGGCGT
>PMSZ01000189.1 GCA_003168235.1 Acidobacteriaceae bacterium | reverse complement strand
ACAAAAATGCGAACGTTGGTCGCGTTCTGCTCCTCCTGTCCGATCATGTTGAGGGTGCCGATCACCTGAAAGCGAACGCCATTGAGCAAAATGGTGCTGCCCACGGCCGGCCGACCGGGAAACATATTGCGCGTCATCTCGCGTCCGAGCAGGCACACCCGCCGCCGCTCGGCGTTATCGTCGTCGTTGATCCAACGCCCGACTGCCAATGGAATGGTCCGCACCTGGCTATAAATTGGGGGCACGCCCGAGACTTGGCCGTTAGTGCTGGTGTAGTCGCTGACGGCGCGAATGTCGTCACGCGCAATCACCGGAGAAATGTGCAGCGCCAGCTTCGATTCGTTCTGAATGGCGAGGTAATCGTCATAGGTCAGGTTGAACCATTTCGCCGAGCCGAAACTGCCCTCGATTGCGGGGGCGCGTCCGCCATAAAAAAAGATGATGTTCTTGCCGTAAGTCTCCAGATTCTTACGATTGCCGTTGCGGAAACCTTCGCCCACTCCTGCCAGCAGCAGCAACGACCCCACGCCCCATGCGATCCCAAACATGGTCAGGAACGACCTCAGTTTGTGTGCCCACAGGGTTCGGAGAATTTGCGCGAAGGTGTCCAGGAGCATGCGCATGTGGCTACCTCACAATGAACTACGACGAACGACTCGCGCGGATTCGCTGAAAACGAGTGCGAAAGCGCCGCGACGAGCCTGTCGCGTAGCTATTACTTTGACTCGCTGAAGACGCGCCCGTTAGCAGCTATTTGTGGGATGTGAGCAGGAAACAACGAGGTTGCATCGGAACGATCTTCAGTAACGAACTTCGCTAATGGACTAGGCTAATGGACTTCATTAACGAAATACACTTGACACTCAACAACGAAGTGTTCTGTTACTCATTCTTCTTGTTTCTTGCCGGTGGTACCCAGCTTCCACGCCATCTGCCGCAGCATTCCCAGCCACATCACCGTATCGTCAGCATTCAACTTCATTCGCCGGACCATCCGCCTTAAATTTGTCTCCGTGGCCGCTGCGGCTCGCGGCTTCACGTATCCGCTGGCATCGAGAACTTCAAACAGCGAACGCGTCAGCCGTTCCACCTCTCCCGAAGTTGCGGGAGCTTTGTCTCTTTTCTCAGTCGATGTCTTTACCGCCGCTTTCTGCCCTCGCGCCAGTTCATACAGACAAACCGCCACTGCCTGCCCCAGGTTCATGGAGCTATGATCTTCTCGTGTAGGAATCCGCATCACCCAGTGGCAATGACTGAGTTCCTCATTCGACAATCCGTACCGTTCCGAGCCGAACAGCAACGCCACCGGCCCAATCGTCAGTTGACGCTTGATGGTCCGCGCGCCTAACTCCAGCCGTAACATTCGATGCTGCAAATCTCGCCGCGTCCCCGCCGTCGTCCCCACCACGAGGCGGCAGTCGGCGACCGCCTCGGCGACTCCCGCGTATTCTTCGGCCTCAGCCAGCAAATCTGCGGCTCCCACCGCCGACCGCGCTTCCCGAAATGCGACTTCATACGGGTTCACCACCCGCAGCCGCCGCACTCCAAAATTTGCCATCGCCCGCGCCGCAGCCCCGATGTTCAGCGGATTCCGCGCCGCCACCAGCACTACCCGAAGATGGTCGAGGGCCGTCATTAAATTTGTGCGTTAAACCCTTCATTCTACAGTGCTCCGCGAGCCGCGCTGCGCTGCTGCCACGGCTTGCGACTTCCGCACGCGCACAGCATCAAACAAATGCTACGATAAATGGTTCGCCTCGGGGAGCCTCGATGCTCCTTGGCGCGGGAACCCTGGGAAAGTTGGAGGATGAATGGCAAGCAACGGCAACGGCATCGTCGAAGTGACCGATGCAAATTTTGATTCTGATGTATTGAAGTCCGACAAGCCCGTGTTGATCGATTTCTGGGCTGCCTGGTGTGGCCCGTGCCGGGCGATCGCCCCGATCGTGGAAGAACTGGCCGGCGAATATCAAGGCAAGGTCAAAGTCGGCAAAATGGATGTTGACCGCAACGGCGCCACGCCCATGCGGTACAAGGTCACCGGAATTCCCACCCTGCTGGTGTTTAAAAACGGACAGGTCGTGGAACAGTTGGTAGGCTACCGCTCGAAAGACGACATTCAGAAAGCGCTCGATCGCCACGTAGGCTAAGCCAAGAGTTTAATGAAGAAATATGCGGAGAGACGGGCATCCTCGCCCGTCTTTTCTGTATTCTCAGGGCTTCATTCTCAATACTTCCGCAAGACCCCGATTACCCGTCCCTGAATTTCGACCGCCGCTGCCGGAACAATAATCGGCTTCATTGCCGCATTTGAAGGCTGCAGGCGAATGTTATCTCCCTCGCGGAAGAAGCGTTTCAACGTCGCGTCCGAGGAATCGATCAGCGCCACAACAATGTCTCCGTTGTGCGCGGTCTTCGTTTTCTCGACCAGCACATAATCGCCATCGAGAATTGCTTCGTCCTGCATCGACTCGCCGCGCACCTCAAGTACGAACACTTCTTTCGACCGTACAAAATCCGCCAGCGAAATGGTCTCGTTATGCTCGACCGCCTCAATCGGACGACCGGCCGCAATCCTGCCCACCAGCGGCAGCACGACCCCAGTGTTCACCGCCATCGACTGCTTCAACTTTCCGCGCGGCGGCAGCAGATCAATGGAACGGCTGCGGTTGTAGTCGCGCGTGAGCAAACCTTTTTTCTCGAGGTTCGTGACGTGCTTGTGAACCGTGGCCAAAGAGTTCAGCCCCATGGCTTCCTTGATTTCTTCAAACGAAGGGGAGTATTGCTTCTCCGCCACGAAGCGCGAAATGAAGTCGTAGAGTTCACGTTGACGCCGAGTGATCGCCATGCCGGGAGCATAGGCGAATGGTTGGCGAATGTCAATATCCAGATGAAGGCGGCTGAGTTCCCAATTTGCGAGAAAGCAAAGATCAATGCCGAAAATCTCTGCCCTCGAAATGCAACCCAGTGCACATGTCTGTCTCGATATCATAATGTGAAGTACTTCAATGTACTTACTTGTATTAATCTGCTTTACTGGTTACGCTTGGATGTCGGCGCTGAAGGCCGGCGTGGTAATTCATTACTGATACGCGGACTTCATCGTCCGATGGAGGAAATGTCAATGTCGACGGACAAGTCTACGAACGCTGGATCACGCAAAGGATCCCTGCTTTCGCTGGATGCCTGGGCAGTGATTGTCGCTCTTGCGCTAGCGCTGGCGGTGAGATTTGACATTCTGAAGGACGTGCCCTGGTAGCGCGAACAACACCTCATCTCGTTTCTGACGGAGAGAGTTTTATGATCACGACAACTGCACCTTCCCCGGTGACGGCGGTGACGCCGGTTAAGTCCGACAATGCCTTGCTGAAGGCGCTGCGACTGGTGCCGGGCGTTCTTCTGCTGGCCGTCATCGGATATGCGGGCAAGTTCCTGGAACACTTTCTGAATACTTACGCCAAAGCCCATCATTGGACGTTTCCCAATATCGAGTACGTGCTTTGGGCGATTCTCATCGGTCTCGCCATGGGCAACACCGTGGGTGTGCCCAAACTGTTTGAGGCTGGTGTTGCCACCTATGAGTTCTGGCTGAAACTGGGGATCGTGCTTCTTGGCGCGCGCTTTGTTCTGGCCGACATTCTAAAGCTCGGCGGGATCAGTGTGGCGCTCGTGGTCATCGAAATCACACTCTCGCTGGCCCTGATGACCTTCCTGGGGAGAATGTTCAAGCTCAAGCCGAAGCTTACATCGCTGCTGGCTATTGGATCGTCCATCTGTGGCGTTTCCGCCATCATTGCCGCCAAGGGTGCGATCGATGCGGACGATGAGGATTCCTCTTTTGCGATCGCCGCGATTCTTGCATTGGGAGCACTCTCCCTGTTCACATTTCCGGCTATTGCCCACGGTCTGCATATGAATGATGTCTCCTACGGCTTGTGGGCTGGCCTAGGGGTCGACAATACGGCCGAGGCAACCGCTGCCGGCGCGCTGTACTCGGATGCTGCCGGCAAAGTGGCGGTACTCGCCAAGACGGCGAGGAATGCAATGATTGGATTCGTGGTGCTGGCCTACGCCATCTACTGGGCGGGACGGGGCCAGGCCGAAGCGGTCACTAACAAGGCGGCGTTTTTGTGGAAGAAGTTTCCCAAGTTTATCCTTGGCTTTCTGCTGATGTCACTGGCGGTTGGCTTTCACGCGTTCAGCAAGGCTCAGATCGGATCGCTTGGAAATCTCTCAAAATGGGCATTCCTGCTGACTTTCGCAGGGGTGGGCCTGCGCACGAATTTTCGTGACATGTCGAGGCAGGGATTGCGCCCCTTCATCGTAGGAGCTCTTGGAGAGATTCTGATCGCGTGCCTGACGCTTGGTTTAGTGATCGGCGCGAATCGGATCTGGGGTTTATGAAAGAGCAGACGGCAGCTTCGGAAAGTTAACGCATTAGCATCCTCCCCAGCGGTTCCACGGGAAATAACTGCGCGCACTTACTCCGCAGCAGGCGCCTACTGGCCCTTAAGGGTATCTGGCAGCTTTCCCCGTACTGGTTCCGACTGCATCCACGATGGCATCATTGATCGCGTAAACAGTCCCATCGGTTCCAATGACGGTTGGCGTATACGCTTCGCCGATTCCTGTCGATAGCGTAATTCTCTGGGTAAACGAATTCGACGTCAGGTCCCAGCGATAAAGAACGCCGTCCTCGCTGTTGACGAGAATCGACTTGGTGACTGGATCGACCGCTGCCGTATTGATGCACCACTCCTTAAATCCTCCCGGACAATCCGGATCGGGAGTCACGCCGAGAATCGTCAACACTTCTTTCATCACCAGCGTGCCGGGAAGAATCGGATCTTCCTCGGTAGCATTCGGATCGAGCACGGCAATCTCGTTCAGTCCTGTTCCCGTGCCCACGCCACAATAGTTGTTGTACTTGGTCATCACCAGATACTGCGAAGTTCCGGTGTAGCTCGGCACCAGCGACGCCGGCACGACCGAAGCCGTGTCGTCCCAGCCAAAGCTCCCTGGAGTTTTCGTCTGCGACAGATCGCTGTTGAAATGCAGCAGCCATCCGCGATCGTTGTGATTGGGAAACGGATTTTCGAGCACGCCGAAGTAGACGTCGCCATCGGGTCCGACCGTGGGAGTAGCCGAGCTTCCGTCGAAGATCCAGGCCGGCCATCCCGACGAGGGATCGATCAATGGCGCGCTAGTGATGGGCGCCAGCGTAGAGCTGTTG
>PMSZ01000458.1:217-8328 GCA_003168235.1 Acidobacteriaceae bacterium | reverse complement strand
GCCACTCGAGGCGGAAGGTGGTGATGAAAGAGGCGACGAAACGGAGGATGAAAGCGACGAGGTTGCAATCTCCGCAGCCTGATGCTTGTGCGAGTTACCTACAACCCAGGTCACGCCCGGCAATGCAGCCAGTTCTTCTGGCGCGCGCTGGGCGTAGCAGCCGGTCACCAGGATGCGGCAATCCGGATTCACCCGCCGCAGCCGCCGAATCGAGGCGCGGGCATCTTTGTCAGCGCTGTCGGTGACGGTACAGGTGTTCAGGACCACGACTTCGGCCTCGCGGGCCGCTCCGGCGCGTTCCAATCCGCGATCGAGAAATTGGCGCTCGAGCGCTGCGCCATCGGCTTGGGTCGCACGGCAGCCAAAATTTTCTATGTAGAAGCGGGCCACGCTCCTATACTAAATGAGCGGCTGGCGCGAACAAACCGCCGGGGTCTGTGTGCGCCGCATTTTCAATTCCAGCCGAAAGAGGGGCATGTGAAGCGCCGTATTCTTCTTGTCGACGACGATCTCGCCGTTCTGCTGACGTTGAAAGCCGTGCTCGAACTTCAGGGATTTGAGGTGGAAACCGCCGGCAGTTCGGCGGAGGCCGTCACTCGCATGGAATCGGGCGTTTACCAAATGGTGATCAGCGATCTGCGCATGGAAACGGAAGAGGCCGGTCTGGAAGTCATCCGCACCGCACGCCGTCAGGCATACAATCCCGCAACCGCGCTACTCACGGCGTTTCCGCCCTCGGAAGACAATTGGGGTGGAGAGCAGCGGGGCGAAGAGCAGTGGGGCGGCGAACAGGGGAACGGCGAGCGATCGAGCGCAGAAAATTCGGGATCATTGCTGATCAAGCCGCTCGGCACCGACGACCTGTTGCGGCAACTGGACGCCCTGCTTGTGCGCCACGCCGACAGGAAGATTCAGCAACAAAACTCCGCCATCAGGGCGCAAGAAAACCTGCGCCGCGCAGGATGACCCGGCTGCCGGCCCGTTTTCCCAAAGTTGCCGAATAATCAGGCGCTGGCTATTTGCCGGCCATGCTGGAAGCACTCGCGGCACAGCACCGGACGCCCCTGTGTCGGCCGGAACGGCACTGTGGTCTCTTTCCCACATTGCGAGCAGTTCGTCCGCGTCTCGGTTCGAGCGTGAGAATGCCCGCCTGACGCCCCGTTGGACGCAGCTCCCAGCACTGACACCCGCTTGCCCTTGCAGTTTTTGCATCGCTTGGGCTCGTTTTTGAATTGCTTGTCGTGGAAAAACAGCTGTTCACCCGCTGTGAACACGAAATCCGTGCCACAATCCACACATTTCAGAATCTTGTCCTGGTATTCCATTGAAGAGGCGCTCCCATTTCCGCGTCCCTGCTCTGCACGTGAGACCCGAATAGGGAAGGATCCGGTTCACTCTGTGGGCAGGAGATTACATCCCCCTCACGCTGACCCTTGGCTCGGCCCGCCATGCGGTGTGCACCACATGGTTACTGCTTTGAAGCAACAATCAGAGAAGTTCGGTCGACAGCAATCAGAATAGTCGGTGCGCGGCTTACCGCGGGTTTCAACTTCTAACTGAAACTAATAAGGCGTTCACCCTACACCGAATTTGCTCTTCTTAGTCCTGTCTTTTCGCGCTTGTTAGGACTGCGTCTTTGCGCCAGCGCTTGTGAACCTGTTAGTTATGGCAAGCAATGCCCCACTAAGTCAAGAGGAATGTGCAAGAGTTGTCACTTCACTTCAGAAATTCAAACGCATCGATAGTTGCAACTGACGCGGAGCAAAGGCGCTAGCGGGCTTCATGAGACTCGCAGGTTGCTGATAATAGGCAGGATAATAGGTGTTCCCGACAAATTGGGTGTATTTGATGAACTGCCCCGCCGTCCCCTGGAAGCCGTTGTCGGTGATTTGCAACCGCTGATTGTCGCGATTGAAGAGATTAAAGGACTCCGCAGTCAGATCGAGATGATAGTGCTCGCCCAAACTCATCATTCTTCCCATCTTCAAATCCATGCTCGCGTAGTCGGGGCCGGCGAAGGCATTGCGCCCATAGCCGGAGAGACGGTCGTTGGTCGTATTTTCGTCCTGATTGGGATCGCCCGAAACCATCGCAGTGGCGGGGCGTCCGCTGCCATAAGTCATAATTCCAGAGAATTTCCAGTGATTGAACAGAGTCGCCTGAAGCTTCTGTCCGTCGGCAAAAAGATGGGGCTCGTCAATTGCTGAAATTGTCAGCCGGTTGCGCTGATCCGTCACGCTCGGTCCGCGTTCGCTTTTCGGCGCGTAGGAGTTTTGCACGGTTACTGGTTGCCCCACCACCAGCGCGTCCTGTCCATCGTCGATCGCGTGCGCCCAGGTGTAGGCCAGGTTGAAATACATTCCGCCCGAGGTTCGCTTGCGCATGGAAACGGTCATACCGTTGTACACACTTGACGATGCGCTCTCAAACTGGTCAATAGCGCCGAGTTGGGTGATGGGACGACTTAGCGTATTGATGCACGGCGGATACGGACAACTAATGCTGTAACTCGTCTGCCACGTCGCGAACGACTCCACGTTATAAAACTCGTTTTGAAAAGTAGTGTCTGATGCGTTGAAGATGGGGTAACTGTAATAAGTTGGCGGCGGAAGATTTACATCTCGCGCCCGAATCATATCGACACCATGGACCAGCAAGTAGGAAACGGTGCCCACGACCTTTCCGGGCAATTCCCGCTCCAGACTCAAACTCGCCTGCTGCACGCGGGGAGTTTTGAATCCCGGCGCAAAAGCCGCCACCTCGCTGGTGGCGTATTGCTGCCAGGCCGCGGGTATCGTGCAAGCGACAGGTCCCGACGGACAGTTCACTGCCGCATTCGGATACGCTGGAAACACCTGCGCCTGGTAATAATTCGTATTATCCAGAGAGATAAAGTTATCGCTCAGCCCATCGTCATCGATGACGGCGGTCTGATAGGCCTGCGGGATGCGGGTATAGAAAATCCCGAATCCGGCGCGCACCATTGTGGGCCGGGCATTGGTATTTCCGAACGAATATCCAATTCCGACTCGCGGAGCGAAATTCATGCCGTTCAACGGCATCTTGCCGACTTGCGCCCACAGCGGATTGGATACCATCCCCGTCTTCGAAAACGTCTGCAGATCGTAGCGCGCTCCAAAGCTCAGGCTGAAATGCGGCGTCACCCGCGCAGTGTCCTGCACAAACGCGGCGTAGTCATTGCTGTTCGGGTGCGACACGGGATTCCCGAAATTCTGCTCATAATATCGGGGCACATTGTGTGCCCATGCCCGCAGTGGCGTTAGCTCCAATCCCTCTTCCATCGGGACGAACGTAAACGGACTCACCGAAATGTCGTCATATAAGAATTCCCCGCCGAAGAGCGAGGGATAGTAGTCGTAGTCCCATGTTGCCATTCCATCGGCGCCGAACTTCCACTGATTGCGCCCGTGATTCCAGCTCACAGTCTCAGCCAACTGGAGCCGGTGTTCGCGCGTGGTTCGCGGCAAGTACGACGACTGTCCAAAGTCCTCCATCCAGCTGTAGATACTGCTCTGGGTGCCGATCGTGTTAGGAAACTGCTGCTCGAGGTCGCGGGAAAACTGCACCCGCGCATGGCTCGTCAGCCGGGGTGAGATACTGCTCAGCAAACTGAGCGAACCGCTTTCCGTTGCTATGTCCTCGATCCCGTTTGCGCTGATCGAATTGAAGGTAATCGGACTTCCCGGATCAAAAAAGACGTTGTTCGTTCCGTAGGAGCGCGATGTGCTTAGCCGCGCTGTAAGAAACGAATGCGGTGAGAGCACGCGGTCGATTTTCATGAATCCCGTTTGTCCCGAGAGCTTCGCGTGAAACAAGCCGCCCATGGTAGAAAGTTGAGAAGCCGCGGCAAACACCAGCGCCTCGTCGCACGCTTGCCCGCCAATCGCAGGGTTGCAGATCTCGTAGTCTCCCGGAGTCGGATAAATTCCCAGCTGCGGCACCACCACGGTCTGCCCGTTGTCGAACTCCACCACCGCCGGCACGTTGAAAATGTGCTGATCGTATCCCGCATAGAAAAAAGTCTTGCGCTTCTGGATTGGGCCACCAAGAGTCGCGCCAAACTGGTGCTGCAGGTTGCTGGGATTGAACCCGACAAACGGTGGCGCAGCCCCGCCCAGTTCGCTGTCGCGAAAATGATAAAAGGCGCTGCCGTGCCACGTGTTCGTTCCCGACTTGGTCACCACGTTCACCACCGCGCCCCCAGCCCTTCCCGACTCGGCGCCGTAGCCGCTCGACTGCACGCGGAACTCCTGCACCACGTCGTCGGAAAATTGATAAGGCGCGCGATAGCGTCCCAGCGCCTGCGCATAGAAACCGTTGTTGTTGTCGAGACCATCGATCAGGTAGCTGGTGTTATATCCTCGAATTCCGCCGTAGGAGAGATCGCCGTTCGATCCTGAAGTCAAGCCTCGGGGATCCTGCGTGACGCCCGGTGACAGCAACAGCAGATCGGTGTATCTGCGGTCGTTCAGCGGCAAGTCTTTTATGGCTTGCTCGTCGACCAGCGCCGAGACCGAACTAGGGTCGGTAACTTCGGTCGGCAGCGCTTCCGAAACCGTGATCGACTCCTTCGGTCCGGCAACTTTCAGTTTGAAGATCAACCGCGCTGCCGCTCCGACTTCCACTCGGACGACCGGAGAAATCTGTGGCGACATGCCTTCGGCCTCGGCTCGCGCCGAATAATCGCCGGGCGGCAGAAGGTCCACCACAAATCGTCCCGCCGAATCGGTACCCGCATGGTAGCGAACGCCGGTCGCGATGCGGATGGCCACGATGTCCGCGGTTGTGACGACGGCTCCCTGAGGGTCGAGAACGACGCCTCGCAACGCGCCCGTCGAGGCATCCTGGCCACGGGCGCCGGAAGAGATAAGGATGAACTGAAGGAGGAACAGGCGAATGATAACAAGCCGAAAAATGTTGCGAATCGTAGCCAGAAATGGCTGAGCGCGTTGGAACATGGCAATCCCCTCGTGTCCAAGACTTCGGAATCGGAGGGGATTCCAGAAACCCTGTCAATCTATATACCAAAGTGCGTCTTGCCAGAATGTGACACGCGCACCCAAAATATGTTCAGTTTCGACGATCCGGCGCAGCGCAGGGGTAGAATGTCTGAATGCGCAGACACGTAGGCCCTCGAGGAACCCTAAACCCACAAACTTTGCCGGTGCTGATCGGGATGGCTATTTTCGTTTCTCTTTTTGGAATTGCCGCCGCCAGCGCGCAGCAGGTATCGCGGCCCGTTGTTCCGGATGCGATTCAGGCTCCCTCCGGCGAAGCGGTCGTTTTACTGGCGCACGCATCAGGATCGCAGATCTATACCTGCCAGACTGGCGCCGACGGCAAGTTCGCGTGGACTCTGAAGGCTCCGGACGCAGAACTGAAAGATGAAAGCGGCAACGTCATCGGAACTCATTTCGCCGGTCCGACGTGGAAACTAAAAGATGGCAGTGAAGTCATGGGCAAAGCCACTGCCCACGCCGACTCGGTTGATCCCGGCTCAATTGCGTGGTTGCTGGTCAATGCCACGGGGCATTCTGGTTCAGGAGTGCTGGCGGCTGTTACTACGATTCAGCGCGTCCACACTCACGGCGGCAAAGCGCCCGCGCAGGGATGCGACGAATCGCATCGTAACGCGGAAACCAAAAGCAGTTACACTGCGGACTATTACTTCTACGCACCGTGGCGAGATGATTGAAGGGACGCCGGGCTCTGCTGCTAACCGACGGCGAAATGAGCGCTCCGACTCTGGCTTCTCTTTAACTTTTCTTCCGCTTCGTCTTCGGGCGCGTTTTCTTCGTACCGGCATTCTTTTCCATCCGAAGCATCCATGCAACGCGCAGCGCGCCGGTCAGCACGTCCTCGCTCGCTTGGGCGAGGCGAATGTGGGTCGCTCCCATCTTTCCCCACCCGCCATGGATCGGCAGAAAAACTTCCGGTAGCTCGCCCACGAACTCCGCCTGCTGCTCGGCCGTGAGCATCAGATTGCCATAGCCCTGCTTTTCGGAGGCCAGCGTGGCAAAGATCCTCCCGCCGACGCGAAAATCAGGCGCTCTCATGTGCGAGCTTTCCTCTGCACCTTCGAAGCTTAGAGCGATCCGCCGGAAGTCTGCTACTTTCATGGCGAGGCATCTCTGTTGCAGGCTGATTGCAAGATTCTACTGGCAGAAAGGCAGCGTGTCAGGTCTTAGGTCTTAGGTGTCAGGAAAACCAAGCCCACCCCGAAGAAAGTATAGGGACCGTAGTCTGACACCTGAGACCTGACACCTGCCCTTGTGTTATTTTGTCTGTTCGGCTTATCAATCCCATGATCCGCTCCTATAAAGGCATCACTCCCCAATTCCCTACAACCGCTTACATCGACGACTCCGCGCAATTGATCGGCGATGTCGTGGTCGGCGAGCATTCCAGCGTCTGGATGAACGCCGTGCTGCGCGGTGATGTTCATCAGATTCGCCTGGGCCACTATTCCAATATTCAGGACAACTGCGTGCTCCATGGCATGAAGGAGCAATACGGCGTGTACGTGGGCGATTACGTCACGGTAGGCCACGGCGCCATTCTCCACGGCTGTACGATTGAAGCGCGGTGCCTGATCGGCATGGGCTGCATTATTCTCAACGGCGCGGTCATCGGATCCGGCTCCATCATCGCCGCCGGCACGCTGATCCCGGAAAAAACGATCGTCGAGCCCAATTCTCTCTGGATGGGCTCTCCGGGAAAATTTCGCCGCCAACTCGATGAAACTGACCAGGCGACTATCCTCCGCTACGCCGAAAACTACCTGGGATATAAGAAGTCGTATTTGATGGAGAGGCAGGGCAGCTAGCTAGCCGCCATCTGGAGCTCGCGACTTCGTGCCCGCGCGAAGGCCTGGAAACTGCTCTCGCTGCGAATCAGTTGGGATTAAGGATGCCCGGCCTGGCCGCTTGGGTAGCGGTTGTGTGGGTTCGTGGGTTGAGGCCGGGCAATTTCCTCGCTTCCAGGGACTGCAATGCTCGTTGTTATAGCCCTCACGGCTTTGCCCTGTCTGTGACGGCCGTCACCGCTCTGCGTGATGAAAGTCCACTGTGGGCGTGGTAATGGTCACTTCCAAAATAGACACTCCAACCGAAGCTGATCCAACCTAGGCTGACCCTGAGATCTATGTTCTAGACACAACTCACCACTATTACAACAGGTAACTCCCTGCTCATAACTATCTCCTATGCGCGAGGGGGAAGGCAGTGCATAATGCTCCTTCGACTGGAGCGCTATTTGCCATGGTTTCCCGCATCCTAATTGCCGCCGCTTTATTTCTCTTACTTCTTCTTGTCTTGCTTCTTCCGGCTTACGCTGCCAATAGCTCGGGCGACAATTCAGCAACTACTCCAGCCGCTCCGCCCAATTCTGACCCAATTTACCAGCAGCTTCGCAACCTTGCACTCGGCGGCGAGGCGGTCAGCGTTTCTAACTTCGAACTGAAGCGCGACGGCGGCACGTTCCATCTGCATTCGGGTACGGTGTGCTTTGTGAATCCGGTGCAGGGCAAGATCACGGGCGCGGTTTTTGTTGGCGACGGCAATTTCGTTCTCGATCCGCCGTCCGAATCGGAACGCAGGAGTTTGAAGCTGCTGACCAAGGAAGATGAGTTCAGCGAGAAGTTTATCCAAGCCGTCTTCCGCTTCACCGATTCGACTTATGACGAAATCAAAAAAGGCGGCACCGCGGCGACGGTTGGCTGCGATCCGGGCCTGCTCAGGGACAGCCAGAACACGACCCGCCACAAATTCAAGAACAATCTCGAGGCCCGCATTCTCGAAGATGTGCTGAGTCCCGAACCCGGCGGCCTCTTCTACGCTTTTATCCATGGCAAACACTACAGCGATAAAGAAATCTATGAGATTGAACCGAGGAGAGATGAGGTCAGCTTCCGGACCTATGACGAGAACAAGTGGGGTGAATGGGCCTTGTTCAATCTTTCCGGCAAGCACCGACACACAACCGGCCATCTTCTGCGGATCGAACATCAGCAACTGGATGTGACATTCGAAAAAAGCGGCGCACTCTCTGGAAAAGCAACGACTGACTTTCTCGCGCTGCGCGACGGCGTG
>PMSZ01000458.1:0-148 GCA_003168235.1 Acidobacteriaceae bacterium | reverse complement strand
GGCGGCGGGAACTATTTTCCGATTGCGCGCGACGATTGGTATCCGAATAACCCCGATGGAGCTTTGGGGGAGTACGTGCTGTACGACATGACGTTCCGGATCCCCAAAGGCATGAAAATGGCGGCGACTGGAGCGCTTGTTTCCGAAA
>PMSZ01000213.1 GCA_003168235.1 Acidobacteriaceae bacterium | reverse complement strand
AACCAGGGACTGTTTTTATGGACCTCAAGCATCGTAGCCGCAACATTACCGACGGGCGCGACCGGGCTCCGGCGCGCGCTATGTACAAATCCATTGGTTTCACCGACGACGATCTGGCGAAGCCACTCATCGCCATCGCCAATACCTGGATCGAGACCATGCCGTGCAATTTTCACCTGCGGCGGCTTTCGGCCAAGGTGAAAGAAGGAATCCGCGCCGCCGGCGGCACGCCGATGGAATTCAATACCATCGCCATTTCCGACGGCGAAACCATGGGGACCGAGGGCATGAAGGCGTCGCTAGTAAGTCGCGAGGTGATTGCCGACTCCATCGAACTGGTTTGCCGCGGACAGCTTTTTGACGCGGCGGTCTGCATTGTCGGCTGCGACAAGACGATTCCAGCGGCGGCGATGGCGCTCGCGCGAATGAATCTGCCGGGTCTGGTGTTTTATGGCGGAACGATTGCCGCCGGCAAGTATCGCGGCAAAGACGTCACGATCCAGGATGTGTTCGAGGCCGTCGGAGCGAATGCGGCGGGGAAGATGAGCGATGCGGATTTGTTGGCGCTCGAGAATGTGGCGTGTCCCGGCGCCGGCGCGTGCGGCGGTCAATATACTGCGAACACAATGAGCACGGTGATGGAACTGATCGGGCTTTCGCCCATGGGGTTCAACGGCATTCCAGCGATGGACGCGCGCAAGGATGAAGCGGCGTTCCGTTGCGGCGAAGTGGTGATGAATCTGCTGCGGCGCGGAACTCGTCCAAGCGACATTTTGACGCGCGCAGCGTTCGAGAATGCGATTGCAGGGGTAGCCACGACCGGTGGCTCAACCAACGCAGTGTTGCATCTGCTCGCGATTTCACGCGAAATGGGATTGCCCCTTGACATCGACGACATTCAGCGAGTAAGTGAAGGCACGCCGCTGCTGGCTGATCTGAAGCCTGGGGGAAAGTATGTGGCAGCGGACGTGGACGCTGCGGGCGGCATCCCGGTGATCGCCAAGCGGCTGCTCGACGGCGAGTTCGCGGACGGTTCCGCGATGACGGTGACGGGAAAAACATTTGCCGAAGAAGCGAGCGCCGCGAAAGAAACCGCGGGTCAAAGCGTAATCGCGCCATTGAGCAAGCCGCTGAAGACGACAGGCGGCTTGGTGATCCTGAAAGGCAATCTTGCTCCCGGCGGCGCCGTGGTCAAAGTGAGTGGGCACGAACGGCAGTCACACACGGGGCCGGCGCGGGTGTTCGACTCCGAAGAAGCTGCTATGCAGGCCGTGACCGCCAAGCAGGTCAAAGCTGGAGACGTGGTCGTGATTCGGTATGAAGGCCCGAAGGGGGGCCCCGGTATGCGCGAAATGCTGAGCGTGACGGCGGCGATCGTAGGCGAAGGCTTTGGCGAGAGCGTGGCCTTGATTACCGACGGACGTTTCAGCGGCGCAACTCGTGGCCTGATGGTCGGTCATGTGGCGCCAGAAGCAGCGATGGGCGGACCGATTGCTGCGATCCACGAGGGCGACCGCATTACCATCGACACTAAGATTCGCAAACTGGAATTGGAGATTTCCGATGCCGAGATCGCCCGGCGCATGACTGAATGGAAACCCCCAGAACCACGCTACAAGACCGGTGTCTTCGCCAAGTACGCAGCGCTGGTCAATTCCGCGTCTGAAGGTGCAATTACAACGCCACCGCATCAGGCTCACCCCAGATCTTAGCGTGCGATACATAACGCAAGGGGGCGATGCCACGTGGAATGGTGTTATTATCTCGCGTGGCGGAAGGCCGAACGAAGTTCTGGCCAATCCCAATTTTTCCGCGGCGCGCCGACATTCAGAACCTTACAACCAGACACTGACGTTGATGTGGCGTCTGTGCGCTCCGAGAACGAGTATCCATGCCCGAGCTTTGCAATCGAACCTGCGCGCTTCCTGGTGCTAACAGCGACCATCTTGCTGCTCCATGTTCTCTCTCTGAATGAAGCGAGCGAGGGGAGCCCCGGCTATTACCGCTATCCGGCGATCCACGGCGACACCATGTCTCACTGCAACTTTGCAGTCAATCCGCGTGTTGAGTTCCGCGAACCCTATCTCGATTCATGGCGGCTGGAACGGGACTATTTTTACCATCACGACCAATAACTTGGACGTCGGGTAAACGAAGGACTGATGCAAGCGTTCCTGTGGAGACCGTTCGGTCGGTTGCGGGAATCGACCAAGCGACAGCTCATCGCCGCCGGAGGTATTGCGACGATGGAGGAAATCGATCAGCTCGATGCCATGAAAGTTGACGCGGTCGTGGGCATGGCGATTTATACGCGAAAAATCAGACTCGACGGTCGATTCAAGCTCAGCCAATAAACTCCGCGCAATCAATTCCTACGAAACGCTCCCTGTCTTCTGTATCAGTTGTAAGGACGAGATCGCGACTGCGCATCCCTATGTCAAAGCGGTCCCAAACCATTGCGACCTCGGGTCAGAATCAGCTGCACAAAGCTATAACGCCGAACTCATCGGTGTAGTATCTTGTCTTCTTCCCGGAAGAGGCAACCTTTCGCAGTCGCCAGAAGGGATCCAGCAATTGCCAACTGGAGGGGTGATGCCAGTGTCCAGATGGATGTTCGCACTGTTGTTGTGGAGCTGCCTTCAAGGCGCTGTTTTTGCAGCCACGGCGGACGAACACGTGTTTTATAACGGCAAGATATTCACGGGTGAACCCGATCATCCTTACGCCGAAGCGCTTGCGATTCGCGGTGACAAGATTGTGGCCGTCGGCAACCGCGGAGACGTGTTGAAGGCGGTGGCGAAAGGCGCGGAGATGATTGACCTCAAGGGCGATTTCCTGATGCCCGGATTGATCGACAGTCATTGTCACGCAGTGGAGGGCGGCCTCACGCTGATTGGGGCGGATGTTGGCGAGAACGTGAGTTCGCTGGATGAGTTGGCGGCATTCGCAGCCGAGGCGAAGAAAAGCGGCCGCGGGATGCAGGGAGAAATCCTGATTGTGAGTGGAGTTCCGCTGGCATTCTGGTCGAAGAACAAAGAACTGAACGATGCCTTCAACGCCGGGGGATACGCTGATCAACCGCTTCTGCTCGAAGGCATGGACGGACATACAGCATGGGCGAACAAAGCGCTACTGAAGCGGGCGGTGATCGACA
>PMSZ01000554.1 GCA_003168235.1 Acidobacteriaceae bacterium | reverse complement strand
GCTCGTTTGAGCCTGTCGAGAGTTTGGCGAGTTACATCGGGAAGATGTTTTTCGAGATGCCCCGGCGCATCACCAAAGCACATTTCAATCAGCGCCTGCCGCGCAGTCTGCGGACCCGTCGTCTGCGAACTGACTAAAGATGAGAGAACAACAGTGAGTGCAAGCGCTATGCCTAACGCAATACGCGAAGAAGGGCGCATTTCAGATCCTCCCAGAATCTAGCGAGCGAGCTTAGTAGAGTTACTGCAATGACGGACATTCGACTCTATCAAGCCGATTTCCATTTTTCATCACATTCACTAGTGACTACCATCACAGACATTCCACCTGCCACATCACATTAATGAAAGTTTGTCCGTCTCCAGAGATGGACTCACCATCAAACGCTCTTCGACAATTTAATCGACACTTGGGAGCCAATGATCTTTCCCAATTTGGAACTGGATCTAGAGTTAAGTCATTGTTCATGAATATCTTAGCGCAAATCGGGGGGGGGCGGGGGGGGACATTAAAGTTGTATTATAGTAAACAGCCGATACCACTCAGTAAACATACCTCTGAAACCCTCGCCCAAAGCCCCATTTCACCGCGCTCGCGCCAGCACCAGCGTGACATCGTCCGGCTGTTCGTCCTCGCCAATCCAGTCGGCGACCGCCGCAGTAACGATTTCCGTGATGCGCTCTAGCGGCAAGTGGCGATTTGCCCGCACCAGTTGGATCAGCCGCTCTTCGCCAAACTCGCCATAATCGTTTTCCGGTTCGGTCACGCCATCGCTGTAGGCGACCAGAATGTCACCCACCCGGAACTGCACCGTCGCCTCCGGGTAACTCACGTTGTCGAACAGACCGACCACCGTTCCGCCACACTCCAGCAATTGCGACGACCCATCATCGGAAATCAGAATCGGTTGCAGATGGCCGCCATTCGCATACGTAAGCCGCCGCGACGCTCCGTCGTAAATTCCCAAAAACAGAGTCGCATACTTCGCCGCCGGAGTTCCTTCATAAAGCTGATGGTTCAAAAGCGCGAGCAGCGTTGCCGGAGACGTGTCCGCTCCCCGCGACTCCGAAGCCAGCATCAACGCCGAACTCCCGCTCACGCCGACTGAAGCTTCGCGCAGCACGGGAACATCCTCGATACTGTAGGCGCGCACCGCCGCATAAATCGTCGCCATCAGCAGCGCCGCCGAAATTCCTTTGCCGCTGATGTCGCCGACCGCCAGCATCATCCGGTCGGAATTCAGCGCCACAAAATCGTAATAGTCTCCGCTCACGGTCCGAGCGGGAAGGCAGATCCCGTGCACTTCAAGGCTTTCCAGTTGCGTGATCAGCTTCGGATAAAGTTGCGCTTGTACTTCCTGCGCGATCGCCAGTTCGCCTTCCAGTCGCTGCTTTTCTTTCTGCTCCTGGATCAAATTCTCGATCGAAGTCGTCATCGAGTTGAAGGAGTTCGCCAGCGTCGCCAGTTGATCGCTCGACTGCACCGTGATGCGATGGCTGAAGTCGGCGCGATTGATATGTTTGGTCGCTTCGTAGAGCTGGTCGACCGCCGATGTAATCGTCCGCGTCAGTTTGGTGCCGATCAGAATCGCCAGCACCCAGATGATCGCGAACACAATCGCAATCAGCAGCAGAATATATTCCACGCCGCGCGCGTAATCTCCCAGCGCCGCGAACAGTCTCGCGTACAGAACCGAAGGTCGAGTCTCGACTTCCGCAAGCGCTCCCGCGCGACGGCGTTCGCCCGTCGTCCAATCCACTACCTGCAGTGGAATCGGGAAACGGACTTCGTGATCGAACACGCCACTCGCTGGGGGAATCGTTCCCGCAGAAAAGGTTTGTTCGCGCTTTTCGCCGTCCAACGCCACAAAAGATTTTGCCGGCGCATTCGGAGCTGTACTTTCCGTCCCATACACCACGATCTGACCCAAATCGCCGGCAATCTTTTCCACCAGTTCCTTGTCCAGCGGCTCGCTCGAAATCACGCGCAAGGAAGAATCTTTCGGATCGGTCGCTGTCGCGGTACTCGTTTCCGTGCGCAGATAAAGCGAGCCATGGTCGCTGACAATGTCGCGGAAGTCTCCGACAATAAACGATGGGAAAGTCAACGCCGCACCTTCAGGTCCCGAGCAGTAACCCTGCGATTGATTTCCGTACCTCGCGCAAACCTGCCGTCGCGACCATTCCGGACGATGCGGCCTTACGCGGCCAAGAATTTCCGCATCCAGCTTTCCGCCGGCGGAAAGCTGCATCGCCAGATGATGGGCGATAGCGCGGTTCGCGGCTTCCATGCTGCGCAGGTTTGTAGTGATATCAGAAGTCACGACAAAGCTGGCAAACTGTCCCGCGAACAGATACAGCGAGATCAGCGAAATCATCACCAGCAGAACAATCGGAATCACTCCGATAAAGACATAGGTAACGATCAGCCGGTTCCGCAGCCGCCACAGCAGCTGCGTTCGCACCCAGCGGAATCCTGCAATCGCCAGCAACACGATCGTCAGCGCGCTGAGAAAGATGACCCAGCCTTGCAGGCTCTCCGATGTCGACGGACTCGCGCGGCGCGTCAGCCACTGCACCGCAAAGAGAAGCAGGTCCAGTGTCAAGGCATACAACGCCGCCCACGCGACCCAGCTCTGTGGCCAGAGCTTCTTATCGCGCAGCCTGCTTTCGAGCTCAAGGGAGATCAGTCGCATCCAGTCGTTCGCATCCCGTTTTCCCGATCAACGTCCGGCTCACCGTCATATCTCTGGATAGATGTCGAAAAACGCCGCGAGACTCGTCTTGAGCTGCTTTTCGATCTCGTCTTTACTGCCTTCGAGAGTGTGCATCGCAACCTGCGCCTCGCGCCCATTCTTCAGCTTAATCGTGGCTCCGTTGACCTCCGTGAGTTCATCGGAAGGCAGCAGCCGCAGACCGTAAACCAATGTCAGGTTTGCCATCTCAAGATTGTATGCCAGAGTTTGGGGCACAGGACGAAAGCGAAGTTAGCCAGGAGGCCATTGCAGCAAGCGCCCACCGATCAGATGCACATGCAGATGAAAAACCGATTGGCCCGAGCGCGGTCCCACGTTCAGCACCGTTCGATAGCCGTCTTCAATCGAGCGCTGGCGCGCGATGTGCGCGGCGGTCAGGTGACAACGTCCCAGCAACTCTGCGTCCTCGGCCGAAGCTTCTTTCAAACCTGCAATGTGTTTCTTGGGGATGATCAGTACGTGCGTCGGGCCTTGCGGGTTCAGATCTTCGAAGGCAAATGTGTGCTCGTCTTCGTAAACTTTCTTGGATGGCACTTCGCCGCGAATAATACGGCAGAATAGACAATCCGCCATGCCTAAATCTCCTCTCGCCTGGCATTACCATCGTCCGGCAAGTAATACCGCAGGTAAGTTCCCTCTATCTGGCAGCAAGCATATCATTCCAGCTAACCATGTTCTGCTTAACCACGTTTTGCAGAGCAGTCTTGTAAAAATCTAACGATAAAGATAAGTAAGAAGGATGTTGTCAGTCGAGCCGCACCAGAAACACCGCTCCTTCCGCAGTCTCGGTTTCGTGGGCGAGAGCGGTCGCGCGTTGCCGGTCATCGTCCCTAACCCGCACTCGCACCCACCAGCCTCCTGCTGGACTCACAAACTTCAAAACTTTGGCTTCCTGATAACGCCTCTGCAGGCGATTCGCCAATTCGGCAGCAGATTCCTTCCCGGCGAAAGAGCCGATCTGGACTGCCCAGCGTCCACCTGTATCGAGAGGCGCAGGCGCCTGCAAAACTTCCAATCGGACTTTCGCAGTTCCGGGAAGATACACATCCAGCGCCTTCGCGGCCGCCAGCGAAAGATCGACAATGCGTCCGGGAACAAACGGCCCGCGATCTGTGATTCGCACTAATGCCGAATGTCCCGTCTTCAGATTGGTAATGCGCACGACCGAACCCAGCGGCAAAGTGAGGTGCGCCGCCGTCATCGCGTGCATGTTATAGATTTCGCCGTTAGAACCGCGGCGGTTGTGATACGGAGCGCCATACCAACTCGCCATTCCGACTTCTTCAAAGATCGGTTTTGCGCCAACCGGAACTTCGATCTTTTCGTTTTCACCCGTCGTCTCGGTCGGTGGAGTCGGAGCCGGAGCCGGTTGTTCAGGAATGGTTGGCGCCGGCGGGACCTGCGCTTGCTCAGTCTTATGCCGTCCGCACCCAACCAAAAACAGACTGCCAAGCACCAGAACGAACGACAGGAAATACGCCCGCCAGGCGAGCGACGGCCGCCCTGCGTTCCCGGAAACGTAGATTGAAACGGACTGGCTCAAGAACCCTTGTGCTCTGTTTCCAAGAAATCCGCGAACTTGGAGATTTTCCCCGCCGCGATCCGCAGCGCCTTCGACGAATGCGTTCGCACCGCAGGAACAACCTCGTCGTTCAGATAAGTCACCAGTTCGGCCGTCTCTTTTTCCAGAGTCTCGGCGATATTCGCCACCGAACGATTGAAACGCGCCGAAGCTTCTTCCACCTTGCGGTCGAATTCTGTCATACACATCCTGCCGGTTGGGATTAACGTCCACGCAACTTACACACATACCCAGCCTCATCATTATGGTGTGCGCATCCGCGGCGGTCAATCGGCATATGCCTCTGGATTTTTCTCGCTGACCTTGAGATTCCCCGCGCACAGGGAGTTTCTAAGTCGTTTCTTTTCAGTGATCGAGCGTTTTGCCCCCGACAAACGCGCGCCCTAAAGTTCTGCACGGGAGTGCCGATAGCGCCCAACGTGCGGAGGTCGATGAAGACTCCCGCGCGAGGTGGAACAATGAAAGGACGAGGTTACATTCTGTACAAAACGATGCTGGCGCTGTTCGTACTACTGGCTGTCAACGTGGGCCATGCCCAATATGAGAGCCAGAGCATCCGAGTGAAAATCCCGTTTAACTTCAACATTGGACAGCAGAGGTTCTTGGCTGGGGAATACAGCCTGAAACCACTATTTCAAAACACCACCATCCTGCGAGACGAGAGGGGAGAAGTCCTGACTGGCATCGGGACCATCTCCGTGGAATCCAGAGAAGCACCTACCTCAACCAAACTGATCTTCAACCGGTATAACGATCGGTATTTCCTGTCTCAGATATGGGAGGCGGGCAATGAGATCGGC
>PMSZ01000332.1 GCA_003168235.1 Acidobacteriaceae bacterium | reverse complement strand
GCTCATCGCCTTCAGCTTCGGCGCGTTCTTTGAAGGCGCGGCCGGATTTGGCACTCCAGTCGCCGTGACTGCGGCCATCCTGATCGGCTTAGGATTTAAACCGCTGCAGGCGTCTGGCCTCTCGCTGATTGCCAATACCGCGCCGGTTGCTTACGGCGCGCTGGGAACTCCTCTCATCGCTCTGCAGGGAGTCACCGGATTGGACTTGCTGAAGTTGAGCGCACAGGCCGGACGCATCCTGCCTTTCTTCTCAGTACTCGTGCCGTTTTGGCTGGTCTGGGCGTTCGCCGGTTTTGACGGAATGATTGAAGTTTGGCCGGANNTGGCTGGTTGACGTGATCGCTGCCGTCGTTTCCCTGCTGGCGTTGACTCTCTTTCTCTGGAAGTGGCAGCCCAAGCGCATTTGGGGTTTTGAGCAGGATGGAGAACGCGCAGCCCGCGGCTCGCACGGTCATAGCGCGCGGCTGGTGGCACGCGCATGGGTGCCCTGGCTGGTTTTGAGCGTTGTCGTTTTTATTTGGGGATTGCCTTCCGTCAAAGCCAAACTCGATAGTTTTTCCGCGCCCAAGTTCCCGGTNNGTGCAGCGCGTGCCACCAGTGGTCCGCAAACCGACCGCTGAAGCCGCCGTTTATTCCCTGAACTGGATGACTGCGACCGGTTCGGGCATTCTGGTTGCCGCCATCATCGCCGGCCTGATCATGGGATTCACGCCGTGGAAGATGCTGCTCACCTACGGAAGAACGATCATGCGGGTGCGCTTCTCCTTGCTCACCATTGCCACCATGCTCTCGATTGGCTATATGACGCGATATTCTGGGTTGGACGCCGCGATGGGTCTGGCCTTCGCACGCGCGGGGATGCTCTATCCCTTCTTTGGCACAATGCTCGGGTGGCTCGGCGTGGCGCTCACCGGTTCCGACACGTCGTCCAATGTGCTGTTCGGCAGCCTGCAACGAATTTCCGCCGAACAAATCGGCGTGTCACCCACCTTGATGGCGGCAGCCAACAGTTGCGGCGGCGTGATGGGCAAAATGATCGATGCCCAGAGCATCGTCGTCGCCAGCACAGCGACGGAGTGGTATGGGCACGAAGGCGACATCCTGCGCTACGTCTTCTTCCACAGCATCGCGCTCGCCGCCTTGGTCGGAATCATGGTCATGCTCCAGGCCTACGTATTTCCGTTCACCCTTCTGGTGGTGAAATAGTTCGAGGGGTGAAATAGTTCGAAGGGTCGGTCGAGGGGCGAGTTCCGCGCCCGGACACCGTCCACCGATTTTCGCTGCTAAGGTTTCCGCAGTTCCCGCCGATAGAAAAACTGTCGCCGTCCTCTCATGGACGGTGGCCCCGACCCTAAGTAATCCGTCGCCTTACTGGAGCTTATTTGCCATGCCGATAGTTCCAGTGGGAGCCCAAACCATGGGATTGTTTCAACAATTCTTTTCGTCTGATTTCATGCCGCACGGCTTCTGCTACCTGTGGAATCCGGGCATGATGTGGCTGCACGTCATTTCCGACGCCTCATCGCCCTGTCGTATTACTGCATTCCTGTCATTCTCGTCTATTTCATCCGCAAGACTCGCGGTCTGCCCTTCAATGGCATCTTCTGGATGTTCGGCGTCTTCATCCTGGCTTGCGGCACAACCCACCTGATGGAGATCTGGAACATCTGGCACGCCAATTATCTGCTGGCGGGGATCATCAAAGCGGGCACGGCAGCGGTGTCTCTGATCACCGCGGCGATGCTCGTTCCACTGGTCCCTAAAGTTGTTTCACTTCCTGAACAGATCCGGCAGCAGGGCCGCGAGATTGTCGAGCGCCAGCAGGTCGCTGACGCGCTGAAAGAAAGCCTCGCCGCCGGCGAAAGGTTGGTCCAGGAGCTGACCGATCAGAAGTTCGCCCTCGATCAGCACTCCATCGTCGCCATCACCGATGTTCAAGGAACCATCACCTATGTCAACCAGAAGTTCTGCGTCATCAGTCAATATTCCAGAGACGAATTAATCGGCCAGAACCACCGCATTCTCAACTCCGGCCATCACCCCAAGGACTTCTTCCGGCAGATGTATCGCGTTATCGCCATGGGCAGGGTTTGGCACGGAGAGATCAAGAACCGCGCCAAGGATGGATCGTTCTACTGGGTCGACACCACCATCGTCCCATTTCTCGGGCCTAGCGGCCGCCCGCGGCAGTACGTCGCCATCCGCACCGATATCACCGAGCGCAAGCGAACCGAAGAATTGCGGGGCTGGTTCGCGGCGGTGGTTGAATCCTCCGACGATGCCATTATCAGCAAAACTCTCGATAGCATCGTCACCGCCTGGAATGACGGCGCCGAGAAGTTGTTCGGCTACTCGGCATCGGAGATGGTCGGCAAGTCGATCCTGACGCTCATACCGCCAGATCGAACGCAAGAGGAGTCCGAGGTTCTCGCCCGCATCCGCAGCGGCCAGAGCGTCAAACATTTCGACACGACGCGCATACGCAAAGACGGGACTCGCGTCGATGTTTCCCTGACGGTTTCGCCGGTGAAGGACAGTCACGGCATTATTATCGGCGCATCGAAGATTGCCCGCGATATTACGGAACGCAAGCAAGCGCAGGCAGCCCTGGCGCAACAGGCCGAGGAGCTTTCCCGGCAGACTGAAGAGTTGGCCCGCTCACGGCGCGCTCTGGAGGAGCAGACGCGCATGTTGCAGTCCGTACTCGACAGCATGGTCGAGGGGTTGGCCGCCGTCAACGAGAAGGAAGAGTTTATCCTCTGGAACCCCACTGCAGAAAAGATCCTCGGTTTGGGTGCTACACAGCTTCCTGCGGGGCAGTGGCCCGAACACTACGGCCTGTTTCTCGCTGACGACACCACGACACCTTTCCCGGCCGACCGGCTTCCTCTCGCTCGCGCCATACGTGGAGAGGTGTGCACAACCGAGATGTTCGTGTGCAATCCGAAAAACGCCGCGGGCACCTGGGTTGAGGTCAGCGCGAGCCCCTTGCGTGACAAACACGGCGCACTGCGAGGCGGAGTCGCCGCCTTCCGCGACATCACTCGCAGCAAGGCCGATCAGCACGAGATCCGCAGACTCTGTGACGAACTCGAAGTCCGGGTGGCCGAACGCACCGCGGAGTTGGCCGCAGCCAACAAGGAACTGGAAGCCTTTAGTTATTCCGTTTCCCATGATCTGCGCGCACCGCTGCGCCACATCAGCGGCTTTTCCCAGATCCTGGTCGAAGAGTTCGGTCCTACGCTCGATCCCGAAGCCCGTCGCTACCTCGATCGCATTCAGGCAGGGACGGAGAAGATGGGCCTTCTGGTCGATGAGTTGTTGAACCTGGCGCGTATCGGCCGCCATGCGCTGCACTTGACACCCACTAGCTTGACTCCGCTGGTGGAGGAAGTTCTGGCGATGCTGGAGCCCGAAAGCGAAGGACGGGAGGTGAAGTGGGTCCTCTGCGATCTGCCGGAGGTAGAGTGCGATCCCGTGCTGGTGAAACAGATCTTTCAGAACCTGCTGACCAATGCGCTCAAGTTCACTCGTCCCTGTGCGCAAGCCGTGATCGAAGTGGGGCATCAGGTTGATGCGGAGACTGGGCAAACAGTGTTCATGGTCCGGGACAACGGCATTGGCTTCAACATGAAGTATGTCGACAAGTTGTTTGGGGTGTTCCAGAGACTGCACCAGCCCGACAAGTTTGAAGGCACAGGAATCGGCTTGGCCACCGTGCAACGCATTGTGCAAAAACACGGAGGCCGAGTCTGGGCCGAGGGGGAAATCGATAAGGGAGCGACTTTCTATTTCACCCTCGGTGCGGGAAAAACAGCGGGACCGAAGACCAACGAGGCTTCGGCGGGAGGAAAAGCATGAACCATTTAGAAATGGACATATTGCTGGTGGAAGACAGTCAGGACGATTCCGATATGGTGCTGCATGCACTGCGGCGAGAGAAGCTGGCCAACCACATCTTCATCGTGCGCGATGGGGAGGAAGCCCTGGACTTTCTGTTCTGTCGCGGGGCGTTCTCGCAACGGTCGTTCGATCATCCTCCCAAGCTGGTGCTGCTGGATTTGAAGCTTCCCAAGATCGATGGGCTGGAGGTACTCAGACAGCTCAAGAACGAACCTCGGACCAAGGTCATCCCAGTCGTCATCATGACCTCGTCGAAAGAAGAGCGCGACTTGGTCACGGGCTACAACTTAGGAGCCAACAGCTATATCCAGAAACCAGTTGACTTCGAACAGTTCCGGCAAACGGTGAAGAGCGTGGGATTGTACTGGCTGGTGACCAACCATTCCCCGATCACAGAAGATTCTCTTCACTGGGAGGTACCGACGAATGCCCGACGCTGACGATCTCGGACCGCTTCCCGGGCAGCTGCGCGTGCTGCACGTCGAAGACAACGGGCTCGACGCAGAACTGGTGGCCGCGACCTTGCGCAAAGGCGGCTTCTCGGTTTCGGCCGCGGTGGTGCAGGATGAAAAGGGGTTCGAACGTGAACTGCTCGCGCACCGTCCCGACATCGTGCTGGCGGACTATAACCTGCCGCAGTGGAAAGGCATTGAAGCAGTGGACGTTCTGCGGCGCGAAGGGCTGGACATTCCGCTGATTCTGGTCTCGGGGGCATTGGGAGACGTAACCGCAGTCGAGTGCATAAAGCGCGGCGCGACCGACTACGTACTGAAAGACGGACTGGCACGGCTTCCCGAAGCGGTGCGCCGCGCTTTACAGGAGAAAAGCCTGCTGCGCGCACGACGGCAAGCGGAACAAGACCTGGCGCGGAAGGCGGAAGAGCTTGCCCGTTCAAATGCGGACCTTGAGCAATTCGCCTACATCGCCTCGCACGACCTGCAGGAACCGCTGCGCATGGTTGCGGCTTACACGCAGTTGCTGGGCGAGCGCTATCGCGGCAAACTCGACGAAAACGCCGACAAGTACATCAGTTATGCGTGCGAGGGAGCGCAGCGCATGCAGACGCTGATCCAGGATCTGCTGGCCTTCTCACGCGTGGGCCGCAAGCAAGGAACACGCGGGAAGGTCGATTGCAACGCGGTGATGAGCGAAGTGCTGCAGAGCCTAGGTCCGGCAATTCAGGAGAGTGGCGCGGTGGTCACCTACGATTCGCTGCCCACACTTTGGGGCGATCGCTCGCAGATATCGCAGCTATTGCAGAACCTGATCGGCAACGCGATCAAGTTTCGCGGTGAAAACCCTCCAGCGATTACCGTGCAGGCCGAACCTTATGGTCCGCATTGGCTGTTTAGCGTGAGCGATAACGGAATCGGCATCGCTCCCGAATACGCGGAAAACATCTTCGTCATCTTCCAACGCCTGCACACACGCGCCGAATATCCCGGCAACGGAATCGGTCTCTCCATCTGCAAGAAGATCGTCGAGCACAACGGCGGAACTATCTGGGTCAATTCGGAACCTGGTCACGGTTCGGTGTTCAAGTTCACTTTGCCAGGTGAGACTGCGCATGAGAAAAATCCGGAGGCCGAGACGCATCTTGCCGCGGCTGCCGCTGGCCAGTAAAAACGCAGCAAGCCTTGTCTTTTCATCTATTGACAAATCTCTACCCAAACTATTCCGCAAGGGCGCTCTGTGGATTGCGTTCTTCGGGAAAGGAACGGAGGTTATTGTCAATGGAGAACCGAACGACAGTGTTGTATGTGGACGACAATCCCAAATCCAGCCGATTACTCAGCAGTGTTCTGGAGGAATGCGGGTTTCGCGTGATCGCGAAGAACGATCCGCTCGAAGCGCTCGCGCTTTGCAAACGAACTTATTTCGATCTGGCGCTGCTCGATTACGAAATGCCTCAGATGTCTGGCTCGCGCCTGGCGCAAGAAGTGAAATATCTTGTTCCCGATGTTCCCGTGGTGCTGATTTCCGGCCGCATTTCTCTGCCTTCTTCGGAGTTGGCTTTTGTCGACGCGCACTTCGGCTTCGGAACGTCGCTTGACGATCTGCTGTGGTCGATGCGGATATTGACGAAGCCGAAAGTGTTCACGATGGCGGAACATCTTCCGGGACCAATTGCAGGTCATCTCTCGGGAAGTCATTTTGCAATCAAGCGAGAGATGACTCGCTGGGCGGATTCGACGTAGATTCTTACCCGACCCCCAGGTTAGCGCCCATTTTTTGGGCGCTAACCTGGTGGGCGCCGTCCGCACATAGGCCCATGACGCAGTCGTGATTCAAAATCCAAACCGCGAAAAAAGGCTAGAAACATCAAAAAAGCCTTTGCCGGCGGGGCGACTCGACCCTACACTAGAACGCAAGAACAGGCTTGAGGGCGCTCCCAGCCCTTGAGATCCGCGGGGGTTCTGTGCGCGTACTGGTTACGGCGGACACGTTCAGCGGCGTGTGGACATACTCGCGCGAACTGGTTTCGGGACTGGTGACGCAGGGAGCGCAGGTCACGCTGGTCAGCTTCGGCGAGATCCCACTTCCTCATCAAACGGCGTGGATGGATGGACTGCACGGGCTGGAATATCATCCCACGGCGTTTCGACTCGATTGGATGCAGGAAGGCGAGCAGGATTTTGAGGCGGCGCAGGAATATTTGTGCGCGGTGGTAAGAGACACGCGTCCGGATTTTCTGCATTTGAACCAGTTGAGTTTTGGGGCGCTGCCGGTGGCAACTCCGCGGGTGGTGGTGGCGCACGGCGACGTGATTACGTGGTGGTTGTGCATTCATGGGCACGAGCCCGCGGCTTCGGCGTGGCTGGACTGGTATCGGGAAACGATGGTCGCGAGCCTGCGGCGGGCCGATACGGTGGTGACGGCTTCGCGGTGGATGCAGGAAATGCTGCAGTTGGCGTATGGCAGCGATTTTGAAGCGCACGTGGTTCCACCGGGACGGAATCCGATTTACTTCAATCCCTTTATCACCAAAGAAGACTCGGTGCTGGCGATCGGGCGGCTGTGGGACACGGGCAAGCAAGTGTCTCTGCTTACCCAGCATACGCATGGGCTGCCGGTGTGCATCGTGGGCGCGGACAATCCCGTCCCTGCGCCGCCGGTGCCGATCCGCGCGGATGTGCGGGTCTCGACCGATCAGCATGAAATTTCCGTGAAGGGAGCGCAGACCGAAGCGCAACTGCGCACGCTCTACAGCAAGTCGAAGATTTTTGCCGCGACTTCGCAGTATGAGCCGACAGGATTGGCGTCGATTGAGGCTGCATTCTCGCGTTGCGCGCTGGTGGCGAACGATACCGATGTGTATCGCGAGTTGTGGGGCGACGCGGCGTTGTACTTTGAACGCAACAGTGCGGAGAGCCTGAGCGACGTCCTTGGACGGCTCGATGAAGACCGCGAACTGGCGCGGCAGTATGGGACGCGCGCTTATAATCGGGCCCGCGAGCGCTTCACGGCGCGGCGCATGGTCGACGATTATCTGCGTCTGTACCGGCGTCTGCGGACGCCTCGGGTCGCGGTCGCATAGAGACCCTGTTTTTCGCCGGCGCGGTCGCCCGCGCCACACATCATCCCAGCACTTCATCCGAGAAATGAAAGTTGCCGGCATTTCGTGTGCAACCTCCTGCACTTAGCTGTGATTCCCGCCTTGGATTTCATCTTTCTTTAACATTGCAGTCACGGTAGCGAAATATACCCCGCCTAATGTTCTTGCAGTTTCTCGCCACGCGTCAGGTCTGTGCCTTGCGCCGTGCAATTTCCAGGAAACGGAGAATTCCGCATGTTGGAACAGCAGCAGGTGTTTGCCAATCTCAGGCGGGCGATGGCGTCATTACTGACGTTGGCCATTGCTCTGGGACCGAGCGTCAGTCCTGCGTTCGCCACGTCCGTCAAACCAGCAACCAAGCACGCTCCCGCGCAAACCGCGACTCCCATTCAATACCTGGTGGTGATTTTCGGTGAGAACATTTCGTTTGATCACTACTTCGGAACCTATCCGAATGCTCTGAATCCGAAATTCGAAAATGCGTTTAAGGCGAAAGAAAACACGCCGACGGTCAATGGATTGTCGGGCGCACTGCTGACCAGCAACCCGAACCTGAACCCGGCCAATGGCACGGGCGCGGCGAATCCGTACCGGCTGGATGTGACGCAGGCTGCTACTGCGGATATGGATCATGACTATACCCCGGAGCAGCAGGCGTTCGACTCCGGATTAATGGACTTGTTTCCATTAAACACCGGCACTGCCGGACCGCCGCCCGGTGGTGGCGGGATCAACAATACCAACGGCTTGGTCATGGGTTATTTCGACGGAAACACCGTGACCGCGCTGTGGAACTACGCGCAGAATTTCGCGCTGAGCGACAACTCGCACGGAAGCACGTTTGGTCCGTCGTCGGTCGGGGTGATGAACCTGGTCGCGGGGCAAACCAATGGAGTGGTGGGGTACCTGAACGGGACGGGAAATTTTGTTCCGGATGGCAACGGCGGGTACACGAACATCGGCGATCCAGATCCGCTGGGTGACATTTGCGCTGGCCCAAGCAAGAACCAGGCGCAGATGGGTGGAACGACCATCTTCGATTTGTTGAACAACGCGGGCGTGACCTGGGGAGCGTTCCTGGGCGGGTTCAATCTAAACATCGTGAACCCGAACGGGACAACCGGGTGCAGCCGGTCGACGAAATCGAACATCACGGGCGAGACGGAAACGGATTACATTCCGCACCACTCCTTC